>JAESQG010000527.1 GCA_016765265.1 Pseudomonadales bacterium
CATGGACCTGATACACGAGATTGGGTTTGATGCGTCATTTTCATTTATCTATAGCCCGAGACCTGGCACCCCAGCCGCTGAACTGGCCGATGACACTTCAACGGCCACTAAAAAGCAACGCCTATCCATATTACAAGAGCGTATCAGCCAAAAAGCGGCTGAAATCAGTAGAGAAATGTCTGGCTCTATACAAACCATATTGGTAGACGGATATTCGAAAAAGGACCCCGGCCAACTGCAAGGTCGCACCGAAAACAACAGAGTCGTGAATTTCCGGTGTGAAAACGATGAGCTAATTGGCCAATTCGCACGAGTAAGAATTAACAAAACAAGACCCAATTCACTTTTAGGCGAGTTAATTGAAGTGGTCGGTTAATTTTTGGTTATAAGGCCCTAATTCAAACGAATCAAAGAGTTAACATTATCCACACCGGTCACAATGGCTCTAATAGATGGAAAATGCAGAGTTTCCCTAACAAATCATTCTTATTGAGATCTTTCACTTGATCTCATTTATAGTTATCCTAAAGCCATGTTGAACTGCCGCCAGAGCGGCCATAGCGGATCGATTTGAACGCAATTTTACAAACACATAACCTTACTCTCGAACCCTACGACACCCACCGGTTGACGAATCTGTGCGGCCAATTTGACGAGCACCTACGGCAAATTGAAAAGCGCCTTCATGTCCAAATCAATAATCGCGGTAATTTATTCCAGCTGGTAGGGGAAACCCAGTCAGTCAACGTCACAGTGCAGTTGCTGGACACTTTATATCAGGGGACTAACAACGGGCAGTTGATTACGCCTGAAGTCATACATCTGAAAATTAGAGAGTTGGGGATGGACGACCCATCCGAAATCGACGAGGGCAGCAGTACAGACCACAACACCGGCCAATCGTACGCACATCCGATTAAAACCCGCAGAGGCAATATTAAAGCCCGAGGTGAAAACCAAAAGGATTACTTGCTTAACATACAATCCAATGATATTAATTTTGGAATAGGACCCGCCGGTACTGGCAAAACCTATTTGGCTGTAGCGAGTGCTGTGGATGCCTTGGAACGAGACGAGACACGCCGCATCCTACTTGTTAGACCCGCTGTTGAGGCAGGTGAAAAACTTGGGTTTTTACCCGGCGACTTATCGGAAAAAATAAACCCCTATCTACGCCCTCTTTATGATGCACTGTATGAAATGCTCGGTTTTGAACGGGTGGGCAGACTCATTGAACGACATATCATTGAAGTTGCGCCCCTTGCATACATGAGAGGAAGAACTCTCAATAACTCATTTATCATATTAGACGAAAGCCAGAATACAACTCGAGAACAGATGAAGATGTTTCTCACTCGAATTGGCTTTGGCTCAAAGGCTGTGATCACCGGTGATCACACTCAAGTGGACCTACCAAGAGGAACTCAGTCGGGTTTAAACCACGCAATGGAAGTGCTTGACGGTGTTGATGGAATCGGCTTTACCCACTTCAGCTCCAAAGATGTTGTGCGACACGTTCTAGTCCAACGAATAGTCGAAGCTTACGACCGAGATGATAAGTTACAAGAGAAATCGAAGGGTGGTCACGTCAATCCACGCGTCAATCCACGCATAGGTGATTTACAGAAGACCGATGCTCGGAAATCAAATCCACCACAGGACTCTTCCACATCGTGAAAAACCTACTCATAGACATTCAAGTGGCCACGAAGTGTAAGACTATCCCAACGACTAAAGAGATAAACCAATGGGTAGTCGCTGCTCTGGCCCATACCGACGCATTGGCACATGATAATCCTGAGCTTTCTATTCGCTTTGTAGACGACAGTGAAAGTGCCCAGCTAAACACGCAATTCAGAGATAAAAACGGTCCCACAAACGTCCTCTCCTTTCCTTTTGTAGCCACCGATAACATTCCGATCCCGTTGCTAGGCGATATTGTTATTAGCGCGCCAACAGTAGAGAGAGAAGCGAAAGAACAGAATAAACTAGTTACCCATCATTGGGCACATATGATTATTCACGGCACTTTACATCTATTGGGCTACGATCATGTTCGCTCTCGCGATGCCTCGGTTATGGAAGGACTAGAGACCACTATTATGACTAAGCTGGGACTAGGCAATCCCTACCAACAAGTACATACCGGCCAACAAGCACATACCGGCCAACTTCCAGAGCGCGGACAAGCTCACCCTTTACAACCACCCAGTTGCAGTTAACTTAAATAAAGAAGCAGGTTTAAAAACACAAGATCATGAGCGAAGCACGACACATGAACGGCTCAGCCAATAAAACCATTTTCGATAAGTTATCGACACTGTTATCCGGTGAACCTAAAAATAGAGGCGAACTACTTGAAGTCCTAAAAGGCGCCCAAGAAAGAGAGCTCATTGATAACGAAGCACTCGGCACCATACAAGGAGCCATCGTCATTGCAGAGATGCAAGTGCGCGAAATTATGATTCCTCGGACTCAAATGGTGGTGGTTAAAATCACTGACACTGCCAAAGAATTCTTACCCGCCATTGTCAAATCACAACACTCTCGCTTTCCCGTTGTTGGTGACAAGCCCGATGAAATCATTGGAATTCTCCTAGCCAAAGACCTCCTCCCCCTTGCGGCAGACAATAAGCTGGACAAAGCAGACTTAAAAAACATCATTCGCCCTGCTACCTTTGTACCTGAAAGCAAAAGATTAAACGTCTTGCTAAATGGCTTTCGTACCAACCGCAATCACATGGCTGTGGTCATTAATGAATATGGAGGCGCCGCTGGCTTGGTCACGATTGAAGATGTGTTGGAGCAAATCGTCGGTGAAATAGAAGATGAGCACGATTTCGAAGATGACTACTTAATCTAGCGCTCACAGACAAATCAATTTATCGTTAAAGCACTGACGCCTATCGAAGACTTTAATGCGCACTTTAATACCGATTTTAGTGAGGATGAATTCGATACTATTGGAGGAATCGTAATGAATCATTTCGGCCATTTGCCCGAAAGAGATGAATCAGTTCGCATCGGGCACTACTTATTCAAGGTTTTGAATGCGGACAACAGGACAATCCGTCTACTAGAAGTGATCCCACAAAAACATGCTCAATTGGAATTATAAGACCTCGATCCCTATGCTAAAATAGCGTCAATATCCACTTGACGCTATTAGGGATTGGTCGGTGAAGAAGTCAGAGAATATAATAATAAAACGTTTTTTATCAAACCCCATTCAAATGACCTTTGAATGCGTTAAATCCCCTGGACTTGCGGGCCACTGTCTTGCGTGGTTTTTCGGCGCCCTCTTTCCCCTGGCTTTTGCTCCCTTTGACTTAACCCCGCTGGCTTGGTTCTCCGTTATTACTTATGCCATTAGCATAGACACATTATCACCAAAACAAGCTGCCATCCGATCCTGGTTTTATGGCTTTGGGTTGTATGCTGTAGGGGTCTCTTGGGTATACGTCAGTATGCACGATTATGGTTACACTCCCGCTTGGTTAGCGATCCCCTTGATGATTATTTTCACCGCAGGCTTGGGCCTACTTTTCATGTTTCAAGGTTATTTCTATCGCCGACTCAACCTAAACCACATTGTTATAATCGGACTGCCCGCTACATGGATTATGTTTGAATGGGTTAAAACGTGGTTATTTTCTGGATTTCCGTGGCTGTTTTTGGGGACCAGCCAAATTGATAACCCCATGGGCGGATATCTTCCTGTTGTGGGAGTATTTGGCACCGGTTTTATGACTATTCTCTGTTGTGCCTTTTGGGTCTACTGTTTACAACAATTCAATAGTCACCAACTCAACATACAACCATCCATCTCGAAACAGACCTCCTCAAAACAAGTCACCTCAAAACAAGCCTCCTCAAAACAAGCCTCCTCAAAACAGGTCTCCTCAAAACAGGTCTCCTCAAAACAAGCCAAAAAAAAGAAACCCCCGGTCTCATCAAAACAAGACCACGAGATGGCTCCGTCATTCTTCATTAACAAGCCTTTAGCTCTCGGAGCACTGGTCACCACTATCACGGTGCTTAGCATCGGACACACCCTAAAAAATCACTCATGGATCACCATTCAACAGAACGACCCCATCAACGTCAGCGTTGTACAAGGCAATATTTCGCAGGATCGAAAATGGTTGCCAGAAGAACTCAATAAGACAAAGAAATTATTCAAAACAATGACAATCGCAGAATGGTCGACAACAGACGAAATATCTAACCAGGACTCTTATAAAGAAAAGAGCGATCCTCAAAAGAAGAGCCTCCAACCAGAACCGTGGCATGCGGACGTGGTTATTTGGCCAGAAGCCGCCATACCACAGTTTCATGATGAAGCTCGGGATTATCTTGACGAAATGGACAGCCTAGCATTAAAAAATAACAGCACTTTAATCAGCGGCATTCTTTTCTTAAAATTAAAACCAAAATCAAAGTCCTATTTTTTTCATAACGGTATCTTCGCTATTGGTCATGGTGAAGGGGTTTATTATAAACAAAAGCTAGTTCCCTTCGGTGAATATATACCTCTAGGCGATTTAATCCGCGGACTCATTCCATTTTTTGATTTACCAATGTCGAACATTAGTCCTGGCGAAAAAGAACAAGCACCCTTAAAAGTTAAAGATACCTTATTCGCACCCTTTATCTGTTATGAGATCGTATATCCTGAGTTTGTGCGGCGTTATGCCAAGGAAGCTGATGTTCTTATAACAATAAGCAATGATGCCTGGTTTGGCACTTCTCATGGCCCCCATCAGCACTTTCAAATGGCGCGAGTCAGAGCGGCGGAGAACGGGAAATACTTGATACGCGGTACTAATACGGGCATTACAGCTATCGTTGGCCCCTACGGCAATGTGCTTGCCCGAGCGCCCCAAGAAGAGACCACAACACTCAGGGGTACAGTTTATCGAACTACCGGGGAGACACCCTATAGCCAGATAGGTACCGGGATTCTCATGGATATTTGTTTTGTGCTGTTAGCTATTGTTTGGGCCTTCGGACGAAGTAAGAAGCGCGCCGAACCACAGGCATAAAC
>JAESQG010000528.1 GCA_016765265.1 Pseudomonadales bacterium
AGGAATTGAGCTCATTTCACCTTTTAAGACTCATTTCGTATTAGAAACAAGGGTATACTTCAGACTCATTTGGTATTGGACAAGTCTATCTCTTGCGCTTTGTGAATAACTGGTATAGGTGCTGTCACCAGCTCCAAATACAACACCATGTTGTAAACTTTGTATGCTCCAGCCTAGAAGTAAGGCATCATAGTTGGCTGTTGAAAGAGAGCTTATTGCGAACATGGATCTCATGTCGGTCACTGCAGAAACATTCCATGTGTTCAGGTCTTGGTCGAAAGACCTCGCAACATAAAACATATAGCTCATTTCAGTTACAGTGGAAACATTCCAATTACTCAGATCTTGATTGAAAGATTCAGCGAAAGAAAACATTCGGCTCATATCGGTTACAGCGGAAACATCCCAGCTGCCTAGATCATGATTGAAAGATTTAGCATGAGAAAACATATGATTCATGTCGGTTACGGCGGACACATTCCAGCGACTCAGATCTTGATTAAAAAATTCGTCACCAAAAAACATGTATCTCATATTAGTTACCGCTGATACATCCCATCTACTTATGTCCTGGTTAAAGGTGTCGGCATGAGAAAACATATAGCCCATATTAGTTACCGCTGATACATCCCAGTAGCTTAGGTCTTGATTGAAGGATCTGGCGATAAAAAACATACGGTTCATGTTATTTACGGCAGAAACATCCCAACTATTCAGGTCTTGGTTGAAGCTCGTTGCGAACATAAACATTTGTTCCATACTCACTACAGCTGAGACATCCCAGTTACTAATATCTTGGTTGAAAGCCCTGTTGTGAGAAAACATATGGCTCATGTCAGTCACCGCTGACACATCCCAGCCACTAATATCTTGATTAAAGGACCTGGCGGAAAACATATAATTCATATCGGTCACCGCCGACACATCCCAGCTACTCAGGTCTTGGTTAAATATTGTAGCAACAAACATATGGCTCATATTAGTTACTTTGGAGACACTCCAATTATTCAAATCTTGATTGAATACAGAGGCTCCATCAAACATATGACTCATATTAGTCACCGCAGACACATCCCAACTATTTAAATCTTGGTCAAAGGCCTGGGCATGCGCAAACATATGGCTCATATTAGTTGCTGTGGAAACATCCCAACTACTTAAATCTTGGTTGAACGCTCTCGCATCAAAAAACATAAAACTCATGTCATTCACTAAAGTTAAATCAGGTATATCCGAGGCATAGCCTTTCAGCTGTCTACACTCATAGAAAGCTTGTCTCATTGATTGCCATTTTCTATTTCCCCATTGCTCAATGGAAAGAATTTTACCATTATCGTACTCGGTCGAATCAAAGAATATTTGTGGGAAGTCACCTGTGACAGTAAGGGTGTAGATTCCTTCAGTGGCGTAGCTATGTGTTATATCGCCGTCGATATTGTTATCGGCCAATCCATCTCCCCAAAAGACCTGGTAGTTGTAACCAGCACCTATCGTGCCTATTTTTATTTGATTATTTTCGCTAAAGCCCGCTCCTCGGGTCTGCCATGTAGTTACAAAGGCGTCGGCAGATAGCTTCACGACGATGGTTCTTGTTAGATTACTAGTATTACCGGCACCATCAGTTGCGGTGTAGTTAATAGTGTAAACAGCTACGGTGTTGGTATTAATGTCTTCAGTTGCTGATACCGTAACTACACCATCGCGATTATCGATAGCAACGGCGCCCAGTTCAATATAACTGTCTCCTTGAATTACGGTAATGGAACTGTCACCATTGAGGGTGATCACTGGTGCGATGGTATCTGGTGGAAGTACAACATTGACTGTTCTTGTCAGGGCACTCTTATTACCGGCGTTATCGATCGCAGTGTACGTAATAGTGTAATCACCAACAGTACTTGTATCCACGTGTCCACTTTCTGCTATATCAATCGCGCCATCGCGATCATCTATGGCGACCGCGCCCTGTTCAATATAGCTGTTTCCTTGAATTACGGTAATGGAACTGTCGCCATTGAGGGTGATCAGGGGTGTTGTGGTATCTGACGGAAGTACGACATTGACTGTTCTTGTTAGATCACTCTTATTCTCAGCGTTATCGATCGCGGCGTACGTAATAGTGTAATCACCAACAGTACCGGTATCCACGCTACCCGTTTCCGTTACATCCACTAGTCCATCGCGATCATCGATGGCGATGGCACCCTGTTCAATATAACTATCGCTTTGGATTACCGTAATAGAACTGTCGCCATTGAGGGTGATCACTGGTGGAGTTGTATCTGGTGGAAGTACAACATTGACTGTTCTTGTTAGGTCTCTCTTGTTACCAGCGTTATCGATCGCAGTATATCTAATGGTGTAATCACCAATAGTACTTGTATCCACATGTCCACTTTCTGTTATATCAGTCACGCCATCGCGATCATCGATGGCGACCGCGCCCTGTTCAATGTAGCTGTCTCCTTGGATTACGGTAATAGAACTGTCGCCATTGAGGGTGATTATTGGAGCAAAGGTATCTGTGTTACCGTTGTTTCCACCACCACAGGACGCAAGTAATGTTAATAGCGCTATATAAAGAAACCTTCTGATACCTCGCGAAAAAGTGTGCCTGTCATGCAAGATCATTGTCCTTAATCCTTCGAATTCTGATTTTGTGGGTGATGATACTAGGTTATCATGGCGCTGTCTAAAAAATACTCACACCTGCGCAATTGGTTACAAAGGGTCGATAATTTCAAGTGCACTGTTTATATCCATTTCCAAGACAAACAAAATCCGCTCTCGGTTATGATCTCGAAGATTAAGCTGCCCGGTTTGTTTCTCCCATCTCGCAACAGTGGCTGAACTGACTTCCAATAGACGAGCAAACTCAGTGTTATTAAGCCCCAGTTTTTTCTTAAGTCGTCTTATGCTAGTTGCGGTGATTGTTTGTTGTTTTTTCTTAAGATTCGTTTTGCTTGGTTTCTTTTTCGCTTTAGCAGTACTTTTTAGTGGTGAACTCTTTGGGGTAGTCGCCTTCTTTGTTACTTTTTTCGTCGGTTTTTTTAGCCCTGCATCCAATTCAATGTCAAAGATATCAGAAAGGTCTCCCTTGAGTTTCTTTCTGTTTGTTTTATCTGTAACGAGAGAGACCTCGGAGGAAATAAGGTCTTCGTGATTCACCTCTCTTAACAGAAATAACAATTCCGGTGCATGATCCAGCCGAGCACCGATACCGTAAAGCACAGCCGCAATATGCTTGCACATATAGGCGCTATCAGGGCAGTCACAATCGAAGTCGATTTCCTTTGCCAGTGGGAATAATCCTTCCGAAGTATCGGTGACAGTGGACATTACACTGCTAGAGATTCTCCCCTGTAGCAGTTCAAGTAAAGAGCCGATTTCACCGGCGCATTTTTCTTGTAATTTTTTCCATTGTGATTTCGCTAAAGGCTTTATTTCGATTTTGATATTGTATAGAGTTGAGCCGTTCACGATGGCCTCAATAACGCCTTTTTCCACATTCAAGTGACAGACTGATCCGTTGCGGGCGTAAGTGCGTCCCCGAGGTAAACGATTGGAGTA
>JAESQG010000529.1 GCA_016765265.1 Pseudomonadales bacterium
AATATCGCATCGATACTCATCATGAGGGGATTATCCGTGGGGTGGCGGTACTGGATCTGGTGGAGTTAATGACTTGTTATTAGACTGTTTTTGATTTAGAGACCGGATACGATCGTATCCAGCTTATTTACAAATTGCTCTAACCGTCCGTCGTTACCTAATAGTTCGGGCATCCCTATTACCATCTCGACGCCATCCTTTTGCACCCATAACGCCATAAAAAAAGGTAGTAGCTTTAAAGGGATGGGTACGGCGAATGTAGTTTCTGCAACAAAACCAGCTGCGCTATATTTTTCCATCTCTCCTTTGCCTATCATTGTTAGCGCCCCTGAGCGTTGGTATCGACCCGATTGATGGACTTTTAGTATTGACGCGTTATAGGGTGCATGAAATTTAGTGGGTACCCATCGAGCCGCAGTCAGTAGTCTTGGGGGAGGGGTTGGTATCTCTTGATTCTCCCGGAGGAAATTTTTAATTTGTAAATTCAAATCTGCGATAGTATCTTCGCAAGAGACGAAAATATCAAAAGCGCCGGAACAATTTGCCGTAGTATATAAGGTGCGGGGCAAATGGCGGCGTAAGTCAACCGTTAAGCGAATACGTGTATCTCCACTGTTTTGTTCATCCGTTACGAAACTATCTGACGCTAGCTTTATCGCTAGCATCATCTTGGGGATCAACTTGAACTCTCTCACGGGTATTTTTTTTCTGAGCCAAATGTGGCGCAATGATGTCCCCTTTGCGGGACCTATGGGTGCAATAGCGGAGCGCGGCACAATTGGCATTGCGGGGCCTTCTACTTTGTCGAGCATGTCTACATCGAAGATAGTCGAATTAGAGCCTAAGGGTTCTTCTCCTCTTAATATTCGAAAGGCATCTTCAATAATCTGCCTTAGACCACTCGCGTCGCTAACCGCATGGTGAATGCGAAAAACAATCCGTAACTTGTCTGATTTAACCAATAAGACCTCACACACGGGCCCCGTTATGGGAGACAGGCGAGTCAGTAAAAAATCCGCGTTTTCTGGTCCCATCCCATTCCAGAGTGAATCTTCAATTAAAGTAACCGGTATATGAGGCTCGCCAGCTCGCCATTTCGAAAAACCGAGTTTCCACGCTCTAGTTAACCTAGCTCCGGGATGTACCAGAGCAACTTTATCCATCGCGGTTTGCCACTGTTCCAAATCAAATTCACCGTGACCTTCCACAACGGCGTTTAAGATCATGGATTGTTCACTATACTTATCGTGATAGAGATAGGATCGCTCAACAGGCGATATTTTACGATATATCTGCCCAGCTTGAACGGGTTTGAGGGTAGCGTTAGATTTGTCTACTGTCATCTGCGTTGGCGTTTCCCGCTCTCGTTTGGGTGGTGCGACTTTTTGTTAATCCAGGCCTTGGACACAAACATTTGATCTTGATCAGAAGCTTGGTTACTTGCTCAATAATAATGGTTTTTTGGTAAAGGGAAAGTGATTTCTTTAATGGCTCTTGAGAGCTGTCTTTAAAACAATGTTGAATCTTCAGAATTTCAGTAGGTATGTTGGTCTAGCAGTGAGCTGTTTTGTGGGGCACTAGCGGCCTTTCTATGGCTTGCAAGCCAGAGGACTGTAAGCGGGGGAAACTGCTATTTTAGATGTTCGAGAAATGGCGTAGCTATCGCTGTTTGATATCTTTTGCCAGATAGCGCTAACTTTAATTTGAATGATGATGTGGATTATTTGCAGGGGAGGTATGCTCATTTCTGGTGTATGAAGAATAATTAAAGCGGCGTATCCTGTTGGCCAGATCTCGGCAGATCACCAACCAACAAGAGATACACCACATGACGGATAATAATGTTGTTTCACTTCATGCACCAGCACAAGATGCACTGACAGAGATATTAAAAGCGGGAGCCCAGAAGTTGCTAGCTCAAGCGATTGAAGCTGAGGTTGAAAGCTTTCTAGCAAGTTATCATGAGCGATTGAGCGACAGGCCAATCTTTTCGCTGGTTGCTTCCTTTTACCTGCAGAATCATTTTCTGCCGAAATTAGTTGGCTAACACTTGAGACACTTTTATCATTAAAGATGAGGTGGAAAGTTTCTGTCGCGGCAATGATTATGAGGTGTTATCAACTTGATATTATCGACGAGGACCAGAAAGTGCGCTTATACAAAGGTAGATCTGCTAGAAAATGGGTAAAGGGAGAGCCGTACGATGATAAGGTTCCATTTGAACAATCAAGATTGCTAAATCGCGCTGTTCCGGTACAACCTGATCGTACAATGGCTAGTTGTTGAAGCTGTTGTAATAGCGGCTCCTTCCACAAACCGGACATTTATGAAATTGTTTATTAAGACTAATACCTCTAAGGCTAGTATCTGGTTTGTTGGGAAGGGGGGCTTTGCCGCTTACATAACATCCCCATGCATCTGAGTATGGTTAGTCGCTCGAATGCCGGGGAGTTGGAGTTGATTGGGGAGCAATGCGAATGTTTTGAGGATACTATTCCTGGGAAAGTTTAGCCTCCGTAAGCCCGTTTACCAGCCTCTCTTCTAGCCTTTGCCTGTGGTCGTGTGGGCTTGTCCAGGTCATACGCCTTCGCAAGTATATTCATAGGGATACCAAGGCCTTCATTAATCTTACGCATCATTCCTATGCTCAGTCCACGTTTGTAGTTAAGCACTTCAGATACCTTAGAGCGATCGCCTAAATACACAGTCATATCGTTATGTGTAAGACTCTGTTGATCCATCCTAAAAAGAATCGCTTGAATGGGGTCAGGCTCGTTGATAGGAAAGTTTTTCTTCTCATAGGCGTCAATCAGCGTTGCCATGATATCCATTTTATCGAAATCTTCAGTGCCTTCTTTCGCGTCCCACAAACCAGCCAATAGCTCAAGGGCTTCTTCGTAATCTTCTTCAGTCTTGATTGGATTAATGTCCATGTCGTTCACCTAATAAATATCTACTGTGGCCGCATCTACTTCGTCGTATTCTTTGTGCGTACCAATAAATTTGATCCAGACAATTTGATGCTCGTATTGTATCGCTGCTACTAGCCTGTAATCATTGCCCTTAATGTTAAAAACAACCCTGTTGTTGGCCACTATACTGGCCGTACCATAAGTGTCTTTCACATTCTGAGAACCATGCCTCAAGCGGTCCCTGTGCGTCTCCGCAATTCTTTTGTTCCCAAAAGCCCTTCAGGGTGGCTCTCTTAATAACCTGCATAATCATCCTTGTACTTCCCATTATGGGAAATTTGTTTTGTGTTGTCAATTTAAATGACCTCTATAGCATTTTTACTGGTCCAAACATTCCTGTATTAACTATCAGGTTCCAAATTTTCTTCATTGCTAGCCCCGTCTCTTGACTGACAAAGAGGGATGATCGGCTTCCGTGAGGTTCGCCTAATAAGTAGTAATGCATCGACTCCCAAGGCTCTCCTCTTTCGGCCCATTCGTGGCAAGGGACCTCTTTTTGTAGCATAAGAGGCACTGCTATGGCTGCAGGTATCATGCCCGTGGCTTCCAGGGGCTTTGCAAACTCACAGGTGACCAATATTGGGGTAGTAGCCTCATTATAAAGCTTCACGTCTAGCAGTTCTGCGAATAGGCTATAGCTGGGGTTATAGGGAAACGCCTCTACTGAATCTATGACTTTTTGGCCGTCAGTGTAGGGGCAAGTGATGAAAGCGTCCTATCAATGCTAATAATGCCGGTAGTGTTTTAGGAATAATGACGTGGTCCAGCATTTCTTTACAACAACCCAGTTAAGCAACTTTTTCCAGCTCTACCATCTCCGTTTCATATTGGCACGGGCTTTTGTATCCCAAGTATGAATGTAGTCGGTGGCTGTTGTAAAACATGGTTATATAATTCAGTACATCCTGCTGTGCTTCAGAGCGCGTCTGATAATGTCGCCACTGGACTCGCTCCTGCTTCAAACTACCGAAGAAGCTTTCCGCAACAGCGTTGTACCCAAAACACTTCGTGGGGCAGGCTCTCCCAGCAATTGCCTTTTCGACTCATACTGCCAACAAACCAAACGAAATAAGACACCCATTTTATTGCTTGACTCAAACTCCAAACACTATATAT
>JAESQG010000530.1 GCA_016765265.1 Pseudomonadales bacterium
ACGACGTTGCCGTGTTGATCACCGAACACTTGGATCTCTACATGGCGCGGTTGCATCAGCGCTTTTTCTAAGATTAGTTCGCCTGAGCCAAAAGCATTTTCCGCTTCGGAACGAGCCGATGATATCGCAACCGCCAAGTCCTCCATTTTTTCAACTAAGCGCATACCCCGCCCACCACCACCTGCGGCCGCCTTTACCATAATGGGCGTACCTATTTTTTTAGCTGCGGCAAATAGCGCTTCATCTTCTTGGTCAACACCTTGATAACCCCCAATGCAAGGGACATCAGCCTCGATCATTCGGCGTTTAGATTCCGCTTTATTGCCCATCACTCTAATGGCCTCAGCCGAAGGTCCGATAAAAACTAAGCCTGCTTTTTCACAGGCTTCGGCAAACTCTGCATTTTCAGATAAGAAACCGTATCCCGGATGTATCGCCTGTGCGCCAGTTTTACGAGCAGCATCTAATATTTTTTCAGGATCAAGGTATGATTCTTTTACCGGAGCAGCACCAATCAATACTGCCTCATCCGCCATGACCACATGTGGCGCCCCCGCATCGGCTTCTGAATAGACGGCAATGGCTTTGTAACCTTGTAGCTGTGCAGAACGAATAACGCGTACGGCGATTTCTCCACGGTTTGCTACTAATATGCTGTCAAATTGTGTCATCTTGGGTATTCCTATTCTCAGTTTGCGGTATTTGGAACCTTACCGTTATTAAAATGAAGCGATATTTATAAGCGGGCGATACCAAAGGTATTGCTTTTCAGTTGTCGATTATTCGCTTCCCAACAAGTTTCCAATACAAAGCCCAAAACATTACGCGTGTCTCTCGGGTCAATTATGCCATCGTCTTTAAGACGGCCTGAAACGTAAAATGCACTGGATTGCGAGTCAAAATGAGAAATTAGTTGCTCTTCTTGCTTGCTAATCGTCTCCTGGGGAATCTCTATCCCTTTACGTTTTGCACCTTCAAGCATCACCATAGACATGGTTTTTGCTGCTTGCTCCCCGCCCATGACACCCAACTGCGCGTTAGGCCAGGTGAATAAAAAATCTGGATCGTAACTGCGTCCACACATGCCGTAATTCCCCGCACCATAACTGGCACCCACCATAAAGGTGATGCGAGGCACTCGAATATTGGTGACCGCTTGTATCATTTTGGCGCCGTGTTTAATCATTCCAGCGTGTTCATATTGCGTACCTACCATAAAGCCCGTAATATTTTGTAAAAACACAATGGGGGTATCTGACTGATCACAGAGCTGTAAAAACTGGGCTGCTTTAGTAGCGCCTTGGGGATCTATCGGTCCGTTGTTACCAATAATACCCACGGGAAACCCACACACCTTGGCTTGCACACAAACTGTCGCCACACCATAGCTTGGTTTGAAATCAAGAAAATCTGATCCATCCACAATCCGCGCTATCAGCTCATGTACATCATAAGCGGTTTTAAAATCTTGCGGCACTAGCCCTAAAATTTCTTCCGCACTGTAAAGAGGTTCTTCATATTCTCTCTCTGGTTTCGCAGCGCAGTGCCTATTCCACTCTAAGCGTTCAATTAAATCTCGCGCGATAGAAATACCGTGGGCATCATCCTCAGCGAGATACTCCACCAGGCCGGTTACCCTGGAATGCATGTCAGAACCACCAAGCTCTTGATCGTCTGCTTCCTCACCCGTAGCCGCTTTTAATAAAGCGGGTCCGGCAAGATAAGCGCGTCCATTTTCTTTCACCCCGATAACGTAGTCACTCATTCCAGGCATATAAGCACCACCCGCAGCCGAGGGTCCGTGCAGCACTACAAAGGTAGGAATACCTGCCGCACTTAGCCTAGCCAAACCTGCAAACATGGCACCGCCATCTATCCAGAATTCAACCTTATATTCCATTAGGTTTGCGCCTGCACTTTCCACCAAATGAATAAAGGGTAATTTTTTTGCGTGAGCAATATCGAGGGCGCGCAAGAATTTACCCCCGGATGATAGCGTCATTGAGCCAGCATTAATGCCAGCATCGTCCACATAGATCAAACACCGAGTGCCACCAATAAAACCGATACCATCAATGACACTGGCACCCGGCACCGATTGTTCAGGATCGGCCTCATCCACCATATACCCCGCAAGAGTTTGCAACTCCAAAAAAGGCTTTCCTGGATCAAGTATTCGGTTCAGTCTTTCTCTAGGTAATAACTGATTTCGCTTATCGAATTTGGCTTTACTTTTTCCTGAACGCAAGGCTGCACGGCCATTGAGCTCATCCAGCTTTTCGATTAATCCAAGCATACCTTGGTAATTCTTTTTATACTCGCTGGAATTGGCGTTTAAATGTGACGTAAACGGTTTCATGCTTGCCTCTAATTGAGATCATTGATGGGATCGAGTGGTGAACCTGCACTAGTCCAAAAGACTAATTGTTATCAAATTTTCAGTTATAAATCTTAAGTTATAATTCAAGATTTATAAATTATGAGCTTTGGCGAGAGAAGCGTGTACGCGCACGGGTTGATCGAGCAAAATTTGTGCGTAACCCTTACCTTGTGGATCATTGCGCAAACTTGCCATACCGCCACCGCCGAGCACCTCATGTAACATAAAGTTCAGTGCATTAATGCCCGGAAGATAAAACCGCTCGACACTCTCGGTTGGTTGATCCTCAGCTAAAAAATGCTGGAAATAATGAGCTACCTTCTCAACACTCATTGCAGACGCTATATAGGGTAAATACTCCGGCTTGCGGGCAATAATACCTATGTTTGCCTTGTTGCCCTTATCCCCGCTACGCCCCCAAGCTAACTTAACTAAGGGAATTTCCACGCATTCTTCATCCTTAAAAGAAGATTCCGCAATTTGTGGAATCTCGCCCAATGGCGCGGCGTCGCTTTTTGCTGGCAGCGAAACAACATCCGAACAGGCGTCGCTGGTATTTTCTGTTTCAACGGTAATATTCACTTCACCCTTAGGCACCAACATAGAAAATAGGCGTACAATGGGAGACGGTTTTGGTCTCGCACCGGCAAACCCTGTCACTCCTGGTGGCGAGCTCAATAAGATACCTGTAGATTCTTTTAACAATACAGCGATGCCTTTAACGCTAGAGTGAGTCGCCGCAATTTTTACATCCACCTCTCTCACATTGGTGATACGTCGATCTACGCCAAAATAATCCTCGGCACCCACCATTTCCACACTGGTATCGGTAAAATCAGGCAGGCCATTTTCTTCCAACACTTGCCGGACTCTAATAAAAATATTTTCCGCCAGTTTTGCCCCTTTACGATCAGCATCTCTACCGTATAGCGTAATAACACGCCCGCCTCGAAAACCGTCAGCGTAGGTAACGCAAGTCTTATAGGAATCCGGGGCACCGATCCCCTTCGCACCAGTGACTAAAACACGATTTGCGGATACCTCAGATAACTCGACACCACTGAAATCACAAATAACATCCGGTAATTGATAACACTGCGCATCACCTATCTCGTAAACTAACTGCTCTGCAACGGTGCCAAAACTGACCAGACCACCGCTACCTTCTGGCTTAGTACAGACAAAATCACCGTTGCTTTCCACTTCAACTATGGGGTAGCCCGCAGTGGCCAAGGTATCAACTGCCAACTCCCAGTCAGTGAAATTTCCGCCGCTCACTTGAGTTCCACACTCGATAAGATGACCCGCTAAACTGGCTTGTGCTAACAAATCGAAATCATCTCGTTTCCAACCGAACTCGTGTATGCAAGCACCAAGAGTCACAGCACTATCAACACAGCGTCCGGTAATAACGATATCCGCTCCCAGGTCTAAGGCATGAGCGATAGGGAAGGCACCTAAATAAGCATTGATGCTGACAACGCTGTCCAGCGGAGGAAACTCGGATGAATTGAACATCTCAGTGACACCTGTATCTGCGAGTGCCTTTTTTTGTTCCAACAAATCATCGCCTAATACCACGGCTACTTTGAGATTTAAACCTTGCTCTTTTATCAAAGCACGGGCGGCTTCAGCACAAGACTGTGGATTAACACCGCCTGCATTTGAGATGACTTTTACGCCTTGCTCTGCGATCGCTTTTAGATTCGGCTTTAAGGTAGCGGAAACAAAATCGGTAGCATAGCCTTTGCTAGGATCTGCTCCTCTGGCACGAGCCATAATCGACATGGTAATTTCGGCTAGATAATCATAAACAATGTAGTCTAGATTTTTGCTTGCTAATAATTGAGGCGTGGCTGATGCAGCATCGCCCCAGTATCCACTGGCCCCACCAATTTTGATTACTTTATTTGCCATAATGTTAGCCTTATTTTGAATTAGGGTGCTGCTAAATGTAATGATCCCAATGGGCAGTGACGACTATAGAAGTGGAGCAGTGTTATCAATAACGAATGAAACTGGCAACCAATTGGGGGGGAGTTGAACTGGGTTGCATTAGACTGTTTTTTCGCTCCAAATTCAAGGTCTACTCAGAACTAACAGGAACATAATAGGTCAATATCTATACTGCCCCTATCTATTGTAAGAACACTGTTTCCGTCTGCCCGTGCTGATAACTTTCAGATATTCAATGCAAAAAAAACGGGGTGAACCGACTAGCAGTTCACCCCGTTTTGTATCTGCGTTTTAAGGTTATTTCGCTAATAAGACTTCGGTAACCCCAATACTCGCTCTGCAATATAACTCAATACCAGCTGGGGGGAGATGGGAGCAATTTTTGGAATCATAATTTCCCGCATATAACGCTCAACATGATATTCCTTGGCATAGCCATAACCACCCAGGGTATTCATTGCCCGAGTGCAGGCTTTGAACGCGGCCTCAGCACTAAGGTATTTTGCACCATTGGCAAAGGGTCCGCTATTTTCGCCATTGTCATACATTGCAGCCGCCTTAAATGCCATTAAGTTTGCTGCCTCCAGCTCGCACCAGCTCTCTGCTAAGGGATGTTGTATGCCTTGGTTTTGACCGATAGGACGACCAAAAACCACCCGCTCTTTGGCGTAGTCGGATGCGATTGCCAGCGCTGCACGACCCACTCCAACGGACTCCGCCGCTATCAGTACTCGCTCGGGATTAAGCCCATCAAGCAAGTAACGAAATCCCTTGCCCTCTTCGCCAATACGATCCTCTACAGGAATAGGCATGTTATCGAAAAAAACTTGATTTGAATC
>JAESQG010000531.1 GCA_016765265.1 Pseudomonadales bacterium
ATATAGATATCCACAAGCCCGTCATTATTAAAATCCGCGAAACTGGCGGCAATGCTCCAATGATCACTCTTGATATCTGTTTTGTCCGTAATGTCCGAGAAGGTACCATCGCCATTATTTTTATAAACACGATTGTCTTTCACGCCAGTCAGGACAAGATCTTTAAAATGATCATTATCCAAATCAACTACCGCGCAACTGGTTCCCATGGAGGATAAAGCGAGCCCCGATTGTTGAGTCACATCGACAAAATCAACGCCCTGATTGTTAATCAAAAGTCGGTTACCACTTTGTTGATGCCACCAAGAGCGTTTGCCGTAGTACCGGGTGTGACCACTACCACCGACAAAATAGATATCCATCCATCCGTCATTATTCGCGTCAAAAATGCAAAGGCTACCGATCAATAATTCCGATAGCGTTGTGAGTTCATGGGATGTTTGTTGATGGCGTAACAATATTGAGAGGTCTAGGGAGGACTCTACAAAAGAGAGTGACTGGGCAGGCGAGGGATTTGATGGCCTGGCAAGTTCAGGATGAGAAAGAGTGACCTTGGATTCAGGCAGAACAAGTAAGATCAAGCCGAATGAAAAGAGGCTAAATAAAATAATTATCAAATTTAAACGCGGCATGACCAAATCTTTTTTAATTCAATGAGTTAAATCTGATTTTGCTAATGATGCTAAATTAATGTAAAAAAATGAACAAATCTTAAACTTCTATATATTAGATAGATAGCACATGGTTGTCCAACTTCTGCAAATCGTTGTTGCTGTCGGCTTAATGATTAATCCGTATTGATTACGGATTGCGTATCAAGTAAGCTCCGCTTGAAATTTATCCAGACCGAGAATAACAGTTGCTTGATCTGAATAAATCATCTGAATAAGGACATTCAATACAGAGATTGCCCGCCATCTTCTTGCAGCAAATGCATAGAGTAAGACTCGTCAGGGTTTGACGAGACAGGATCAATATCAACCTCCACCTATCGATTTAAAAATATCTAGATCTGAATGATTTCAAATTCAGGGTATTTCAGTCGATTAAATTTGGCTAGTTTTGTTTTTTTTGCGTCACTCATATATTGAAAAAACGAATTGTGTTTATCAAGTAGTTTTGGGAAAGCGATATGCGTACAGTACTCTCCACCCTTACATTATTTTGTCTCCTCATTACCCATGGCGTAGTTGTCATGGCCGATGTCGGCGATGAACAGATCACCTTAAGTGCCTCAAAGGATACGCTGTTACGGCCAGGTCTACCTAACTTCAACGAGGGGGGTAACACCAACCTTACGCTAGGTAATGGTGTACCGCGCAAAATGTTAGTCGGTTTTGATTTTTCCTCCATTGATATCACTCGTGTTAAAGAAGCACACCTTATTCTTACCATTGATGACACTATTCCTAGACGCAATTGGGGGGCTAGCGGTCGCATGGTGGAAGCCCATGCCATGATATCTGATTGGTCTGAAGGTAACGGTAAGCGAGATTTACTCTATTTTTGGCAGCGAGATCGAGGCGACGGACCGGGAGCCACTTGGCGTTGCGCTGCTGATACGGATATTTCAGATCGATGGTTAGACTGTAACAAGACCTGGTCTGGTGGTGAATATGTAAAAACAGCAACAGACGCCGTACTGCATACCAACAACATTAGCGGTGAAATCGATTGGAACATTACCCAAGATGTTCAGCTCGGTAGAAATTCATGGGCACTTTTCCGTGCAGGTCGTCGAGGAAAAGTGAGCTATTTCTCAAGAGAAGGGGCCGCAGCTAAGGGCAACCCATCGTTAGCGCCGAGATTGGTACTTACCCTAAGTGAAACTGAAGTCGATCCCGATTCAGATGGCGATGGCATTCCCGATATAGATGACGTTTTCCCTGACGATCCGAATGAGAACTCCGATTTAGACGAGGATGGCACCGGTGACAATAGCGACTTAGACCGAGACGGCGACGGTTTCCCTAATGATTTTGAAATCATCAATGGCTCCGATGCCAGTGACGCATCGAGTACGCCTGTTAATAATCGCATTATTTATGCAGAAAAAGACGTTTACATACAACCCATAAATCCGAACGTAAACGAAGGTGCCAATACAAACCTGCTACTCAAGGGCAACGCAAGCGATCGTATTCTTGCCGGTTTCGATATGTCTGGGATCACTGTGGAAGATGTGGCGATAGCGCAGCTAGTACTGACCATTGACGAAGGAGTACCTAGTTCGAGCTGGGGTGAGACCGGCGCTTATGTAGAGCTTCATTCTCTCTCCAATAATTGGATCGAAGGTAACGGTAAGTTAGATAACGTAGTTGCAGAAGACGCCACTAACGGGACCGACTCAGGTGTGACTTGGTCTTGTGAGGTAGATACGGATATATCAAATAGCAGTACTGACTGTGTCGATCAATGGGATGGAGGAGATTTCGAAACCTTCGCAACTGATTCCATATTACATATCGATAATATGACTGGAGAAGTGAAATGGGATGTCGCTGCTGATATACGATCGGGTAAGACTGCCTGGCTTTTTTCCAAAGAGACACTAGCATCGCAAATTGAATATTACTCGAATGAGGGCGCTTTTAGCGTCGGCCAAAGTAGTATTGCGCCCCGCATTGAGATTGTTCTTTATGATCAAGATGGTGATTCGATTATTGACCGGTTAGACGTGTGCCCTGATACGCCAGCAGGCGAGGCGGTGAACGAAGAGGGTTGTTCCACATCTCAACTGGATTCAGATAACGACGGTGTAACCGATAATATCGATGAGTGTCCTGACACACCAGAGGGACAGATCGTTGACAGTGTTGGTTGTATTTCTGATAGAGATGGAGATGGCGTCCCTGATGCGGAAGATAGTTTTCCCGATGATCCCACCGAGTGGGCTGATCTAGACAGTGACGGTATTGGCGATAGCGCTGACACCGATCGCGATGGCGACGGAATCTCAAATGACTATGAAGCGCAAGTGGGTACCGACCCAGATGATTCCACCAGTACACCACCCGATCTTGATGGCGATGGTATTCCAAATACTCTTGATAGTGATCGAGATGGAGACGGCGTTGATAACACAACAGATGCATTCCCAGATGATGCATCCGAGTCTTCCGATTTAGATAACGATGGTATTGGTGATAATGCCGATACCGATCGAGACGGTGATGGTTATTCCAATACAGACGAGACAACAGTTGGTACTGATCCCAATGATCCGGCCAGTGTTCC
>JAESQG010000532.1 GCA_016765265.1 Pseudomonadales bacterium
AATTCATCTGATTGGACTAGACTGGGTTTTTGTTATCGACCTAGCCACTTTTTCCATGGGTGTGGGTGTCTTAGTGGTAGCAACGATTCCTGCAGTGGTTTCTGTTAACAAAGCCAGTGGAGAGGGCATCTTCAGCGATATCATGGATGCTTGGCGCTATCTAAAAAGCAAGCCAGCATTAATACTGTTGTTGGGGTTAACGGTGATAGTCAATTTTAATCTGGCAGCGATTCAAGTCTTGGTGATTCCCGTGGTGTTGGGTTTTGCCAATAAGGCAGAGCTTGGGATGGTTATGTCCGTTGGCGGTGCGGGTGTAGTAATGGGTGGTCTTATTATGATGGCTTGGGGTGGGCCTAAACGAAAGATTTTCGGTGTTTTGTATTCCGCTTTAGCTATTGCTTCGATGGTGGTACTTTTTCCAATTGTACCGTCGATTTACGTGTTTGCTATAGGTGCTTTTGTGACGATGACAATGTATCCCATCTTTACCGCCTGTATTCAGTCCATTTGGCAGACAAAGGTGGATGCGGATATGCAGGGTAGATTGTTTAGTTTTAGGAGTATGGTTATTGGTGCCGTGGCGCCAATAGCGTATATGGGTTCAGGCTTTTTGGCGGATTACTTTTTTGAACCGCTATTGATGGAGGCTGATGCTTTGTCACAATTTATGTCAGGCTGGTTTATGTGGCTGGGGCATTTATACGGCTACGGCGCTGGTCGCGGAGTTGCAGTCATGATTAGTTTGTATGGCGTGTTGTGTTTTATTTGCTTGTTAATTGCATTGACCAGTGAACGTATTAAAGGAATCGAAGTAGACTTGCCTGATTGTAACAATAGTGAGACAGAAGAGGACATCGATTTGGGTGATGGAGGGGCGCAGCCCATGGTCCATTCTTTGGCGTAAAGAATAAGAAGGGTGTATGTAAGCACAGAATCGAATATCAGTTTGTACCTGATGTGTACAGGACATAGAGGCTTCCATAGGATGTGGAGTGAGCTAGAATTTACACTAGACTGAGCGAACAACTTATAAAGGACTAAATCTCCGTTAGATATCAAATGGCTAGCATAAATTGAAGCACGGGAACGGTTTTATAGCGGTACTTGTCCCGAGGGACGCTGGAAATGCTCTTTAAAGACGGGGCAGTACATAAAGTTAGTGGTATCATGGTTGCTGGTATTTCGGACGCCAGTATTACTGAAGGCAAAATGATCTTTTCATAGGATAAAAGCGTATGGATAGAAGCGTATGGATAGAGTGGTAGTCTTTGATGCAGTCTGAGAAGGATAAAAAAAAGGTGCCAATGATATGGAAGACGGTCAGTAACAACTTGTTAGATTCCAGTCATGAGCCAATAATAAAAATAACGGTACTTTAGTAATGATACATGACGAAAATTCAATGATGAACTCGCTCAAGCTGGGCCATCTGGGTATCGAGGCAGTTTACCCGTTGGCGCCAATGCAGCGAGATTTATATCTGACTAGCGTTCTACATCCGGATACAAGGGATGTCTGTGTCGGGCTCGCGATCTCCATGAATGAACCTTTCGATATTGCGGCATGGAAATCCGTGTTATTGGAGTTTCATCAAGAACAACCTATATTAAGAACCCGTATTTATCAGGGGGCTGAGCAACCTGATGGAGATAGCGAAACAGTGGCTTGTCAGTGTGTCCTGCGACAAGCGTCTCTCAACTTTGATGTCCAGGATTTACGGGCGATAGAGTTGTCTGAAGATAAAATTGAGTCTCTGGTACGCGATTTCATTTATGCACCTTATGACATTCATAGCAACGAGCTGGTGAGATATCGTGTCTGGCGGTTAAGCAACAATAGAACAATCTGTAGTTTGGCTTGCCACCATATTGTAATGGACGGTATCAGTGGGGTGCTACATCTAAACCAGTCGGTAGCTCGATATAACGAGTATGTGGAAAATGGCATAAATGTCGTCACAATAGGTTCTACAAAAATAACTAAGGTAAAGGCCAGTTATCTAGAGCTTGCCGAAAAACATTGCCAAGATTTTGATTCCGATGTGATCCGTGATTTTTGGTCTCCTCGTTTGAGAGACATAGAACCGTTGTCTATGGGCGGTAGACCTGTCATTGCTGATGATGACAATCATATAGTGAGGGAATTCTTAACATTTGATACGGATCAGTTAACGAGATTAAGAGTTACTGCCGCAAAAATGTGATTACACCTGCTATATTTTTGCGTTGTGTGTATGCGGTGATGTTAAATCAGTATGCCCATCCGGTTAAGCCATTTATGGTGCATAGTGCCCAAAGTGCTCGCCCCAAAGGTCATGAGTTGAGTATGGGGCTGTATGTTAATCAGATTTCATTCGTGTTTAACCCCTCCGATATGAATGATGTCGTTAAACATTTGTTTGCCGAGGCACGCCAGTTTCAAAAATCAGTACGTGGACATGAACAATTGTCTATTGGAATGAGGAAACAGCTTAGTTCGTCCGAGGAACTAGGGTTTGTTTACAATTTTATTGATTTTATTCCATCGATTAAGGTCTCTGGTGTGGAGGCAGAGGTATCTCGTTTCACCAATTACCCTCAACATCAGGTGCAATTGGTCGTCCAGTTGGAAGGTAGTGGATTTACGCTAAACCTGAATTATTACCCAGCGGATTTTGATTCCTACCGATTTCTAGATCGTATGGGTGCAGTTATTCGGCAGTTATTAGCAGGTGAAGCTGATTTGAAGGCTTTACAATATGTATTGCCTGATGAAAGGGGACACTTAAACAAGTGGAATGAAACTGCAACTGAGTATCCTAAACATCGTGCGGTCCATACCTTATTTGAAGAGCAAGTCGCACAAGCACCCAACAACGATGCCATGGTCTGTGGTGATAAGTCGGTATCCTATCAAGAGCTAAATCAGCAAGCTAATCGTTTGGCCCATTTTTTGATGGCCCAAGGAGTACAACCAGGGACTTTTGTGGGGCTTTGTTTGGAGCGCTCTTTTGATCTGGTGGTGGGTGCTCTGGCTGTGCTAAAGGTCAATGCCGCTTATGTACCGTTGGATCCCGGTTACCCCGCTGAGCGCTTGGCGTATATGTTAGAGGATTGTGAAATTTCCATTGTGTTGACACAGTTGGGGCTAGAAGAAAATCTACATTTTACAGAGCAGCAAACAGTTTGTTGCTTAGACGATGAAACTTTTCTGGCCGAATTAAAAGGTTTTTCCAGTAGTAATGTTGTAGAGAATGGTAGTGCGGAAAATGAGGGTGCAACTAACACCTCTAGTGGGGAGCAGCTTGCGTATGTCATTTATACTTCTGGTTCCACGGGTCGTCCTAAAGGGGTTTGTGTATCTCATAAGGGCATATCACGTCTGGTTAGAAATACAAATTATATTGAGATAACGCCAAATGATAATATGGCCCATATCTCTAATGTGTCATTTGACGCCGCGACCTTCGAATTATGGGGCGCATTGTTAAATGGCGCGACAATTGTGGTAGTAGAAAGAGAAGTATTGTTGTCGGATGATGACCTTGTCAGATATTTTACCGAGAAAAAAGTATCGGTTATGTTTATTACCACGGCGCTATTTAATTACTACGCGAACAACAGAATAGAAATATTTAAGCCATTTAGAGTAATCATGTTTGGTGGTGATGCTTGCGATCCCAAGTTAGTGATGAAGGTTTACGATAGTGTAGGACCTGAATACATGATTAATGGGTACGGGCCCACGGAAAATACCGTTTTCAGTTGTTGCTATGAGGTGCAAGGACTGGAAAAAGAGCGGCACACTATCCCTATCGGCAGTCCGATTTCCAATACCACGGCATACGTATTGGATAAGCATAGAAACCCGTTGCCCATGGGTATTTCCGGCGAATTATATCTCGGGGGTGACGGTGTTGCGCAAGGTTACCTCAACAGGCCAGATTTGACGGAGAAAGTGTTTATTGAAGATCCTGGATTAGGTTTATTGTATCGGACAGGCGATTGGGTCCGGATGAACCGAGAGGGTCAAGTGGAGTATCTTGGTCGTATTGATGACCAGGTTAAAATTCGCGGGTTTCGTATTGAAACGGGAGAGATAGAAAAAAACCTGTTGGACCATGATCAAGTATCGGAGGCCGTTGTCATTGCCCGAGAGGATCACCCTGGACATAAGGTACTAGTAGCGTATTACGTTCCAGTGGAGCGAAGCGTTGGAGAACGCACCGAGTTGGAGGAAGGTCTTTTTCTAGAATCAGGCGGTATTGAAACCTCGGATTTGCGTAAATTCATGAAGTCTCGTTTACCGGATTATATGGTGCCGAGTGCTTTTGTTATATTGGACGAACTGCCATTAACTCCCAATGGCAAAGTCAACAAAAAAGTATTACCCAGACCCGAAAATGCGGGCGGTGATACTGAATATCTTGAGCCTACCACCTTTCAGGAAAAAATCTTGGCGCAGATTTGGTCTGAAGTGTTGGGTGGTAAGAGAATAGGCGTTAACGACAATTTTTTTGAATTGGGGGGTGATTCTATCATTACCATCCAAATCATAAGTCGAGCAAAAAGGGCAGGCTTACATCTACAGCCCCAGCAGATGTTCGAGCACCAAACTATCGCTGAATTGGCGAGTACTGCGTCTTCTCAAACTATCGAAATTATTGCTGAACAAGGATTTGTAGAAGGCGATGTGGCACTGTTGCCGATTCAACAGTGGTTTTTCAATGAACACAAAGAGGATCGAGAGCACTTTAATCACGGGGTCATGCTAGAAGTTAACGAGGCATTTTCTGAAAGTGACTTAAAGCAATCATTAATAGCGATTGTAGAGAAACATGATGGCCTAAGACTACAGTTTTACCAGCCACAAAAGGAATGGACTCAGCGGTTTCGATCATTCGAACAGATCCAAATAAAACTGCATCGCTTGGAATTAGAGCGTAGTGATTGGGAAGACAAAGATCGTCTGATACACGCTTTTGCCAATACGCTACAAACTAGCTTTAAGTTTGAAGAAGGCGAACTCTTTGCATTTGGGTTCATAAAAACACCTTCGGGAGAAAAAAACCGTTTATTGTTGGTAGTACACCATTTGATTATTGATGTGGTCTCTTGGCGGATCGTGCTGGATGATATTAATCTTGGTTTGGATCAAGTGGCTAATGGACAAGAAATAAATTTGGGATCGAAAACCACCTCCGTCCAACAATGGGTAAAAGCACTAATTGAATATGCGAATACAGATGTCGTTAGAGATAAAGTGAAGCATTGGTCAACCTTCAGCACAGTGGATGCCACGCCTCTACCTGTGGATAGCGTAAATGACCTCGATATCGAAAATACTTACGGACAAATGGAGGAGCATATAGCGACTCTTGATAATAAAACTACTCAGCAGCTATTGTCTTTAGCGAATAATGCTTACCGCACAGAAATCGAAGATTTATTATTGTCGGCGCTAGCAAAAACTATCAGTGAGTGGTCTCAACGAGAGTGTGATGCTGACACTGCTGGTGGTACCAGAACAGATAAAATATATCTTCAGCTTGAAAGCCATGGCCGTGAAAATATCTCCCCAGTGGTAGATGTGACGAGTACATTAGGTTGGTATACCAGTGTGTACCCCGTATTACTCGATCTTGACGGAATAAATGTGAGCTCACCAGATGCACTTGGACAGTTAATACAATCGATTAAAGAGCAACTGCGTCATGTGGACGGGAGCAGACGAGCAAGTTCCAGTAGCGGAGTTGGTAATAGCGGCCTTAGCTTTGGACTTTTAAGGTATCTTTCGGACAATAGTAAAATTCGACAGCTTCTGGAAGACATTCCCACGCCTGAAATAGTGTTTAACTATCTAGGTCAGTTGGATAATCTTTTTGTTCAAGAGCAGAATGTATTGCCCGCCACTGAATCAGTAGGTGATATGTGTGGCGAACATTTAAAGAGACAGCACTTACTCGATATTAATTGCCGAATACAAGATGGTCAGTTTAGTGCTCATTGGTCTTACAATCCCAATATTCATGATGCCGCCACCATCACGAGAGTGGCTAATGAGTATAATCGGTGTCTGTCACAATTAATTGCATTTTGTCTGGTTGAATCGAATAGGGGTTTAACGCCTTCCGATGTGCCGTTGCTTGAGGTGGATCAGCCCACCCTAGATAAAGAAGTGAAAAGTATCCTGGCACAAAGCGATGGTTATACCGTTAACAATATCCAATCTATTTATCCTTTGAGTCCAATGCAAGAAGGAATGTTGTTTCATAGTGTTTTCCAGCCAGAATCCGCTTTCTATATGGATCAAATGGAATTGCGAGTTGAAGGTGGCGTTGACCTCAGTTTGTTGGCTAAGGCATGGCAGAGGGTTGTGGATCGACACGATATATTGCGTACCGCATTTATTTATAACGGGGTAAGAAAACCAATACAAGTAGTGTATGACAAAGTCGAGATGGCGATCGATATCCTTGATTGGTCCACCCAGGAACCAGAATATGCACAAAGGGAGTTTGATCAGTGGTTGATTGAGGATAAAATGAGAGGGTTTGAATTTTTCAAACCAGGGCTGTTACGATTCGCATGGGTAATGCTACCTGGCGATGAACAACGTTTAGTTTGGACTTTTCAACATATTCTTTTGGATGGGTGGTCATTACCTTTGGTACTGGGTGAAATGATGCAAACCTATTCTGATCTTCTCAACGGCACACCTTTGCCTAGTGGCGTTGTCCCACAGTATCAGCAATTTATTCGATGGCTATCGCATCAACCTAAAGACGTGGCAGAAACGTTCTGGAGCGACTATTTAAAGGGTTTTGGTGCCCCCAATGTATTTCCTCAAATGAAAACTGTTCCACTTGATATCTCTACACGAGGGAAGTGGAAAGAGGAGGTGATTGAATGGGATGGCGATAAACTGGGTAGACTCAATGCAATCGCCCATGAACACCACTTAACACTTAATACTATTGTTCAGGGAGTTTGGGCTATTTTATTGAGCCGGTATTCGAGAGAGTCAGATGTAGTATTTGGTACCACGGTGTCGGGTCGTCCTACCGAATTACCTGGTGTAGAACACACAGTGGGCATCTTCATTAATACCTTACCTTTGAGAACAAGTGTGAGCGGCGATGAACCGCTAATTGATTGGCTGCAACAGCTACAGCAGCGCCAGGTTGATATGCGCCGCTATGAACATGTTCCTTTAGTCGATGTACAATCTGTATCGGAGGTTCCTAGTAAACAATCCTTATTTGAGTCCATTGTTGTTTTTGAGAATTACCCAATAGATGAAGGTTTTTTTGACTATCTACCCATAAAGTTAACCGAAGTCAGATTGTTCGAGCACGCTAATTATCCTTTAACTTTGATTGTCGCGCCTGGGGAAACGCTTACGTTTAAAATGTCTTATAACGACACATTATTTGAGAAGAGCGACGTGGATCGTATGCTCGGCCATTTAAACGTGATGCTGGACGGTCTCGTTAATATGGCTAATGATCCGAAAACAAGTATTGGCGATTTGCCGTGGTTGACCTCTGCGGAAATCAAGCAAGTAACCCAGCAGTGGAATCAAACCTATACCCCTTATCCAGCAGATCGATCTCTAATGGATTTGTTTGAAGAAAAGGTAGCACAATTTCCAAATCATACCGCAGTGACTTTTGGCTCAGAGCAACTGTCCTATAGTAGACTAAACGAGATCTCAAACCAGATGGCTAGATGTCTGGTGGGGGCCGGGGTCAAGCCACATGATACCGTGGCCATTGCAATGGATCGGTCTGTTGCAATGATAGTTGGCACCTTGGCCGTATTGAAGGTTGGAGGCAATTATGTACCTGTGGATACATCCTATCCCGATGATAGAATTGCTTATATGCTAGTAGACACGGCAGCGCCGGTATTAATAACCGGCGAGGCTAATAGGCCGATGAAACAAAAAGTGCTGGCTTATATGACTGCCATGGATGCTGAGATTAAACTGCCTTCGTTTATTGTGTGGGAAGCATTCCAAAAAGAACGGTCAAACTACGAATCAAGTAATCTTGATATCACTGTGGAGTCGAGCGCCTTAGCATATGTAATGTACACCTCCGGTTCCACCGGTAAACCGAAAGGAGTTCGTGTACCACAAAAGGCAGTGTCTCGTTTGGTGGTCAATACAAACTTTTTAGAGGTATTACCGGGTGATACATTGGCCCATATATCCAACGTGTCTTTTGATGCTGCAACTCTAGAAATTTGGGGGGCTTTGCTCAATGGCGGCGAAATTGTCGGATTTGAAAAAGAAATATTATTTGACGCTGAGCGGTTTTCTGCCGCGCTGACCGCAAAGAAGATAAAAGCCATGTTTGTAACAGTGGCGTTATTTAATTTATTAACAAAACAAAAAATTGATACCTTTGCGGGTGTGCATACGGTGTTATTTGGTGGAGAGGCTGGTGATCCCAATCAAGTTCGCAATGTTCTCAAGGGACTTGGGGGCAAAGCCGCTCCAAAGCGTCTGATGAACGGTTACGGCCCTACGGAAAATACCACCTTCTCAACCTACTATCATGTGACGTCTTTGGATGAATCGGCAACCAATGTCCCTATTGGAGCGCCCGTGGCTAATTCTACAGTTTATATACTCGATGAAGATAGACGTCCAGTGCCCTTGGGAGTGCCGGGTGAACTCTACGTGGGGGGGCAAGGTGTCGCTTGTGGTTATTTAAATCAGGATGATTTGACCAAGGATCGGTTTATTCCCGATATTTATTGTGACCGGGACGTTGACGATGCCATGCTTTATCGTACTGGCGATATATGTCGATTCCGAGAAGATGGCAATATTGAACTGTTGGGGCGAGTAGATGACCAGGTTAAGATACGGGGATTTCGTATTGAGTTGGGAGAAGTAGAGTCTAATATTAAAATGATTTCCGGTGTCGGTGATGCCTGTGTCTTAGTTAAAGAGGATAAAAAAGGTGAGAAACAAATGATCGCCTATATCCTTTTAGATGCTCTAAGTGACACTGAAGAAGATAAACCTGATGTCGAACACACTGTGGGTTCGCTAAAGTCGGCGATGAAGCAGCGAGTACCTAACTACTTAGTACCATCGGCTTTTATGTTTATCGACCATATACCCATGACCGCCAATGGCAAAGTGGATAAACGAGCACTGCCGGAACCTGACGATTCTTGCTATGAAACAAAGCAATACGTCATGCCAAAAAATGAAATTGAACGCCAGTTGGCGGTTATCTGGCAAGAGGTGTTGGAGTTGAAGCGGGTATCCGTAAACGATGACTTCTTTGACCTGGGAGGCCACAGTTTGTTGGTCACTCAAGTGGTGTCGCGAGTGCGAGAAGAAATTGGAGTAGAGCTGCGGATTCGCTCGCTGTTTGAAGCAACCACTATAGCCAGCATAGCTGAGATTATTTCAGTCACCACTTCTGCCGTAGGCGGAGATGATGACGAAGAAGGGGAATTTGAGGAAGTCACCTTATGACGGTTTACGGCATTATCTCTAAACTGGATAACGCGGGAATTAAGGTATGGGTTGATAGTGGACAATTAAAGGTAAAGGCCCCAAAAGGGGCACTCACTAAAGCATTAAAAGCAGAGCTTGTTGAGTATAAGGCTGAATTACTACAGTTTTTGCCCACCGTCGGGGCAGGGGGTAAAAAAGAGGATGCTATACCCCTGATTGCGCGGGATGGCGACCTAGCACTTTCTTACGCACAAAAGAGGATGTGGTTTCTAGCACAGCTAGAACCGAGTAATACCGCGTATCATATTAGAACAGCATTAGAGATTAGAGGCGCGTTGGATATTCATGCATTGCAGCGCGCGATAAAAAAACTAAAACATCGTCACGAATCCTTACGAACCACTTTTATTGAAACAGATGGCGTTCCATTGCAGCGGATAAATCCCGAAGCTGCTTTTGTTCTGCCGGTGGAGCAATTGGGGGAAGATAATTTAAAAACGCTTTTTTCTCAGTTTGTAGATGCCCCCTTTGATCTTGAAACCGGACCTTTATTCAGGGCAGATCTGGTTCAGCTAGCAGATGATCACTATGCACTGATGATTGCTATGCACCATATCATTTCTGACGGTTGGTCTACAGCCGTTATGGTGGGCGAGTTATCGGCGCTCTATGCTTCCTGTTCGATGAATTTACCCGATGCATTGCCCGCGGTTGCTATTCAGTACGTTGATTATGCTTATTGGCAAAAATCATGGTTATCCGGCGAAAGAGAAGACAGACAGTTAAAATATTGGACCCATCAACTGGCGGATGTTCCAGTACTTGAATTGTTAACTGATTTTTCTCGCCCGCCTGTTAAAAGCACTGCGGGTGGTCTTGTTTCTTTTGAACTCGACTCAGTAATGGCGAAGCAAGCGAAGGCGATGGCGCAAGAAAAGCGCGCTACACTCTTTATGGTATTGTTGTCAGCGTTTAATTGTTTGCTGTACCGTTATACGGGACAAACGGATTTTGCTGTAGGCTCTCCCATCGCCAATAGGCCAAATGCTCAATTCGAGGGCACAGTGGGCCTATTCGTGAATACCTTAGCAATGCGAGCTAGATTCAATGAGGGAGACAGCTACGCGGATCATTTGTCCTCTGTACGCTCTATGTCGCTGGATGCTTTTGAGCATCAAGATATTCCTTTCGAGCGAATAGTTGACGTTATGGGTGTCTCTCGCGATATGAGTCACACGCCGATTTTTCAAGTCATGTTTGTTCTACAAAACACGCCGGGCGAGGCAAAAGTGAAATTGCCTGGCGTGGTAGTGGAAGAATTAAAATTTGACAGAGACACTTCACCCATGGATATAACCATGACCTTGGTGGAGGAAAAAGACGGATCGATTTCGGGGGAACTAGAGTATTGCACCGATTTGTTTTCACCCGAGACGGCACAGCAAATTTGCAGGCACTATGTAAGCTTTTTACAGGGGGTGTTGAATAATCCAAGTCAATTGGTTGTACAGGTGGATTATCTCAGTGCAGTGGAAAAGCAATGCCTACTTCAACGCTGGGGCACTCAGCAACAGTCTTATGACAGCGACCAAACATTAGATGGTTG
>JAESQG010000533.1 GCA_016765265.1 Pseudomonadales bacterium
GAAAATATTTACCTCTGATGATTCCGCGTTGCCGATGGTAGAGGCCAGAGAATCACTCACTATCGATCCACATCACGCGAATGCTATGCGTGCATTTTGTAATGACTATGGGATTAGCGTTTCTCTCTATCTTAAATCACTTTATAGCGTATTGATTAGAACGTATTGCAGAACCGATGCAGATTTTCATCTATACGAATATTACGGCGGACGCCCTGCGGGGCATGAGCGATCACTGGGATGTTACTATCAGCAAGTCCCCTTTATATTGCCTTCGGAACTGTTTAAGCCGGAAGCTTTGCTGACGGACTTGTTTGGCTACGCTCGGCAGATGCAGGGAGAGGTACGGGATAAGCGGCAAATATCTATCTCAAAACAACGTCAAATCGCACCGCAGGGTGCCATCACCTTTTTGTACAACTACTATTATTTTGATGTCGATTTTAGTTTTCCAGAGGAACAGGACTCTTCTGAAACACTGAACTCCTCTGAAACACTGAAAGCTGAGATAGCTTCGGCAAAAGTAGAATCCGCTGTTCAGCTCATTATTAAAGATTTGTATGGACAGTTACAGATTGATCTGCGCTATGATACTAGCGTGTTTTCCAGCTTCGATTTCTCGGCCCGCCTGCTTTCATTAAGCAAACAAGTCATCGAGAAAGATGTTCAATATATTGGAAAACTGGACCTGACTTTGCCTAATGAAAAAGAGTTTTGGTCCGTTTGCAATCCCTTGCGAACTGAGTTGCCAGCAGTTTCCTCGGTGCAGCAGCTGTTCGAACAACAGGTAGAAAAAACGCCCGATGCATCTGCCCTGACTTTTGCACAAGAGACCTTAAGCTATAAAACTCTTAACGAGCGGGCTAATCAGCTAGCGCATTATTTACGTGAGCAAGGGGTCGAGGCCAATACAAAGGTTGGAGTTTGTGTAGAGCGATCACTGGAGATGATGGTGTCTGTCTTGGCGGTGTTAAAAGCGGGCGGTGCATACGTCCCCCTTGATATAACCTACCCTAAAGAACGCTTGGGTTTTTTAATTGACGATTCCAATGTGTCGCTATTGCTTGCGCAGCATTGCATGATGGACCGCTTGCCTGTATTGACGGAAGTGGAACTATTTTTTGTGGACTCCCAATGGGACGAAATTCACTCCAAATCAATAGAAAACCCTGTTTGTACCACGACCTTGGATGACCTGATTTATATTATTTATACCTCGGGCTCAACCGGATTACCAAAAGGTGCGGGCGTTACTCATAGAGGTGAGATTAATTTACTAAATTGGTTTACTCGTGAATTTAATATAGGCGCTGATGATAAGACGCTTTTGATGAGTGCCATTGGTTTTGACTTGACGCAAAAGAATCTTTTTGCCGTGTTAATAAAGGGTGGCACACTGGTTATTCCCCCCATGGATTATTATGACCAGGAGGTAATTACTTATCATATAGAACATGACGAAATTACGTTGCTTAATTGTGCGCCTAGCGCTTTTTATCCTCTTGTTGAAAGGGACAGTGATGCCTTAAAGAGTTTGCGTACCCTGTTTCTGGGTGGCGAGACTATTCAAATGGAATTGTTGAGTCCTTGGTTGCGTCGAGAAGATTGCCATTGCGAGGTGGTGAATACCTACGGGCCAACAGAATGTACTGATGTGGTTTCTTATCATCGTGTTCATATAACCAGTGATGTCTCTATTCAGGTAATCCCAATTGGAAAGCCTATCGATAATACGCAGCTTTATATATTGGATTCCAATAATCTTGTACCGGTGGGTTTGGTGGGTGAATTATGTGTGGCTGGAGTAGGCGTTGGTGTCGGTTACCTGTCAAAGAATGAAATAACTAGAAATGAATTAACAGAAGCGGTGTTTATTGATAACCCTTTTGGCGAGGGTCAACTTTATCGTACAGGGGATCTGGCACGTTATCTCGAAAATGGTGATATTGAGTATATTGGTCGCAAGGATTTTCAAGTTAAATTAAGAGGGATGCGCATTGAGCTAGGTGAGATTGAAGCTGCGTTGAGACGACAACCAGGTGTAAAAGACAGTTTGGTGATGCTCGATGCGAAGATGGGGGAAGAGGGCGTAGAACAGTTGGTCGCTTATGTGGTAACGGATCGTGCCCTAGATAATGGTTTATTCGACAAGAACCAATGGCGTGAGAGCATACGGGACACTCTACCAAATTATATGATTCCCAATGTGCTGATTAGCGTAGAAGCCTGGCCTTTGACTCCTAATGGTAAGGTAGACCGAAAATCGTTACTCAATTTAGTTGATAACAATAAAGCTGACAGTTACGTTGCACCACGATCTGAAATTGAATTACAGTTAGTCAGTATTTGGTCGAGCGTTCTAAAGGTGGATAAGATTTGGGTCTATGATAACTTTTTTGATTTGGGCGGGCATTCATTATTAGCAACTCAAATCGCTGCTAGAGCCAGAAAAGCGTTTAATATTCCCATACAGCTGCGAGATATGTTAGGGCAGCCAACTATCGATTCCATTGCAAAGCAAGTGGCCAAGTTAATGAAAGGTGACTCGCCTCTTTCGTTGATGCCCGAGATTGTACGAGTAGATCGAACAAAGCCTTTACCACTGTCTTTTGCACAGCAACGCCTTTGGGTCTTAGACCAATTGGAACCTGGGTCGGTGGCTTACAACATGCCGTTGACGGTCAAAGTGCGCGGGGCGCTGAATGTTGATGTGTTGAGACAATCCTTTGCAGAGGTAGTTCGTCGACATGAGTCCTTGCGGACGGTGTTTATTGTGGTAGAGGAAGATGATGATCCCGATATCATTTCTCAGGACATTGTTTGTGAGGACATTGTTTGTGAGGACATTGCTTACCAGACAATAAAAGATGCAGGGCAAGGAGAAACCTGCGATTGGGCATTACCTGTTACTTCCGTTGTGGGGTTAGAGCAAGCCGCTCAGGAAATTGAAGTAAAGCGTCTTGTGGCTATCGAAATAATGACCCCCTTTGATTTGGAAACGGGGCCCCTTTTCAGAACGTCCTTGTTTAAATTAGACGAAAACGATTTTGTTTTTGTGGCTGTGACTCATCATATTGTTTCCGATGGTTGGTCTATGGGACTGATGATACAAGAGGTCGCGTCCATATATTCGGATTTAAGTCAGGGCAAGCAGCCTGAACTAGATGAATTACCACTACAGTATGCCGATTTTTCTCAATGGCAAAGAAACTGGTTACAAGGAGAGGTGTTAGAACGGGAGCTTGATTATTGGCGCGAGCAGCTCAAGGATTTAACGTATTTAAAATTTCCTACGGATTATCCTAGACCTCGGGTACAGACTTACCAAGGAGCCAGTGTTCACTTTTCATTGACGGCACGGTTGACCAAGCGATTACAGTTATTGGGGCAGCGACAAGGCGTCACCTTATTTATGACCTTGCTAGCGGCCTATAAAGTGTTGCTGTTTCGTTATTCTGGCCAAGATGATATTTGTGTTGGAACACCCACAGCTAATCGGCAACAAGAAGAGCTGGAATCCATAATCGGCTTTTTTATTAATACACTAGCGTTACGCACCCTCGTGGATGGCGAAGGTACTTTTGCGGAGCTGTTGTCATCGGTACAACAGAGCACGATGGCTGCATTTGATCACCAAAACGTACCCTTTGAGCGTATTGTGGAGGAGGTGACCACCCAGCGCGATATGAGCCGTTCACCGATATTTCAGTTGATGTTCGTGATGCAGAATACACTGCCACTCGATGAGCAGCTTATCCAGGGAGCCGGTTTAGTTTTTGAACCCATTAGTCCTGATATAGAGTCGGCGAAGTTTGATATCACTCTCACTATGAGGGAAGAGGGGAATCTAAGCGGAGTGTTTCAGTATAATACTGATTTATTCACCGAGTCTCGAATTACTGAGTTTGCTCGTGATTTTGAACGACTGTTAGCTGCAGTGGTGGATCAGCCAGAGTGTAAATTAGTTAATCTTCCTATATCTTCAGAGATCGATATTCGTCAGCCATTCTTTGATTGGAATAAAGAGGACCTGGCCCCAAGGGAGCCAGAGAGCCAAGCATCGATGGGTTATGCGCCTCCCCGTAACGGTTTAGAAGAATTAATACTTGTTATCTGGGCGAGGGTGCTGAGGGCGGTTCATCCTCACCAGGAAATCGGTATTTATGATAATTTCTTTGAACTAGGTGGTCACTCCCTATTAGCAACACAAGTGATATCAAGAATTAAAAGACAGGTTAAAATAGAGATACCATTGCGCGTATTGTTTGAAGC
>JAESQG010000019.1 GCA_016765265.1 Pseudomonadales bacterium
GGGATTTGGGGTCACACTGAGTGATTTACACTAGAGTGATCAGTATCGGCTTATTGATAAAGTAAGCTGAAAGTAGCAGTTCCAGAGTAATCGCCAGCCACATCTTCAGCTAAAACGTGTGCAGTGGGACCAACTCTCATATCAGAAACGCTGCCACTTGCGCCCATATCAACGGTGCTACCAGAGATATCGTCTCCGCCAAGGGTGAAAGTATCGACAACGATCTCATCAGGAGAGTTTCCGCCAGATCGAAGCATCGTAACGCTGCTTTGTAATATACTAGCAGTGGCATATTTGTTAGGTTGTCCAGTGGCGCTAGATACTGCTGCTGTAGGGTCCGTGGGTGCTATAGTGATGTCAACGTTTCCGCCTTCAGTGTCACCAAAATCTAAAGCACGAACTTCAGTAATAACGCAGGGTATAAGAATACGTAGAGTGGCTTGAAAAGGCTTACCAGTAGCTTGAACACCAGCAACAACACCTAGGCCTAGACCTAGACCAGCGATGGCAGCAATCTTAGCGATTTTGTTTGAACGTAGGGTTTTATTAATTATGTTTTCTCTTCTTTTGAGATATTTCGTTTTTGAGATGTTTCGTTATCGTAGGTTAGAGTCATTTGGTTGCGATTAATAAAGGCAAACCATGCCCTGTGTGCCAAGACTAGGACTTAAAGTAAAGGTAAAATTTAATAACGATCTGTGCCTATCATAATCACTTATAATCTATTGAAAATTTAATGTTTATTCGATGATACGATTTGTTTTTAAATATCAGAAGTAGGTCTCACAAAGGGAGAAGCTTCTAAATAATTTATCATTGTAGCGAAGAAAGCGATAATTTAAGTCGAGTAACAATGCAAAATGCGATTTTAAAATGCAAATTAATTATGAAATATCGCAAAATAAAAATCGAATATTTTAGATAACTACTTCCAAGATGTTTTAACGAATCAGCTAATTCCTGAATAATAATTACAGCAGGGTCTGCGTGCACTATAGATATGGTTAGTATCTCTTTTTTCTAACCATTACTTTATTGAAGCGTAAAAAGTTAACCCCCTGTTTTAGTAATAATAAATCAGAGAATTTTAATTGCATCGTGCGAACCTAATAACCTTTTCAAAATAAAAACAACTGCAAAATAAGAAAATATTCTTAAATTGCAGTCATTTAATGTTGCAATCAATACTATTCTTTAAACTAAGGTGTAATCCAAAATAACTATCTAAAGAAAAATCGGTTGATTCGATATGTCTGATTCAAAAGACTTGGGTGATTCAAGATTAGATAAAGTAGCTAATCTTGAATCACAAGAAAAACAGTTGAGTTCGTTATGTAACGAATACAGGGATGGCATTATTCTGCATGATTTGAATGGTGACGTGTTAGAAGCGAATCCCGTTGCGCTGGAAATGCTGGGATACAGTAAAGAAGATATTCTCAGCTGTAATTTTAAAGACCTGCAACCCAGTAGTAAACGCGGGTCTGACAAGTCGGTAATTGCCCTGGAGATGTACAACGATAGTAGGGTTGATATCTCACGAACTGTTTTTGTTCGCAAGTCTGGATCTCGTTTTCCTGCCGATGTCAAAACCAGTTATGTTCGTTTTAAAGACAAAGGCAGCTTTGTTACCGTTGTTCAACGTGTATTTCGAGATATTGAGACAACGGCGTTGAGAGTGAAAGGACCAGAAAGCGGTACGGAAATATCCCCCTTGTTGGATGAGCGGGTTAGCTTTATCAATATTCTCAGTAAGGAGCTCACTTCACCACTTAGCGATATGCTTGCTGCGGTGAAGCTATTAACCGATACCAACATGACCAATGAGCAGCGCTCACTTTTGTCCATTACTATGCGGTCCGGTGATTTTCTCATTAGTATGATTAGTGATGTAATGGACTTCTTTAAAATCGGGAATGATTTGTTAGAGGTGCAAACTTATCGATTTAATCTGATGGCAGTGATAGGTGATGTGATCGAGGTAATGACTCCCATTGCTGAAAAAAAGAATTGTGAATTTGGCTCTTTTATTGATAGTGAAATCCCTGAGTACGTTGTGGGAGATGAGGCTCGAATACGACAGATACTGCTTAAACTCTTGTCTAACGCTATATACCTCACTGATGATGGCCACATTAAACTTGAGATTCATAGAACTGTCGATGGGCGCATTAGATTTGAAGTGATGGATTCTGGAGGGGGAATTGATGAAGAGGATCAACAACATCTATTTTCCGACAATCCATTTAACAAACAAATAATTTCACGTAAATATTCTGATGTTGCTTTAGGTTATGTTCTGTCCAGAAAACTGGTGACGTTAATGGGAGGGGACGTAGGATTTAGTAGCATGCTTGGTAAGGGCGCGTTGTTTTGGTTTTCATTAGATTTGGAGGCTGAGAAACAAAGTGATGAGGATATGGTTAAGTATCGGTTTCTGAAAGATCAAGATATCGTATACATGGATTGCGTAGGGAAGTCTCGGGATCAGTTACAACGTCAATTGAAATCATGGGGAGCGACTCTCCATGTGTTTGGGAATGAACCTTCTGCTATCGAGTTTTGCTCCTCCTTGGCTATCGATCAAGTGAAGCCTTCATTAATCATCTTAAACGCCCACAATGATGATGTGAGTTACGCAGCACTAGTTCGTGAGATAAATGAATACCTACATAGGGATGATAATTTATCTTCAACCAATTTTGTTGTTATAACGCCAGGGATCTCTACTCCCCATACAGCAAGACATTTTGCACGAGTTAAACACACCCATGTAAAGCACCCATTGCGGATAGGTGCTTTAGCGAATAAATTAGCTCGGTTGGTGTGTATGGAAGAACCGTACCCGATTGAAGCTCAGCATGGTCGTAATGAAGTTGCCTCCGGTGAAAATTCTGAGGAGCGGGATGCTCTACCTTTAAAGGGGCGAATTCTTATTGTTGACGATGGGAAAGTAACACAAATGGCAACTTCAGCAATACTCGGCAAAAGAGGGTTTACCGTGGATTGTGCGAGTAATGGCTGGGAAGCGATTAATGCGATTGAGCGCAATAGCTATGATGTGGTGTTGATGGACGTTCAGATGCCTGAAATGGACGGTATAGAGGCCACCAAGCGCATTCGTAAAATGGAAATGTACCGAAAGCGAACTCCCATTTTAGCTATTACCGCGAATATGGAAGATGGGGTTTGGCGCGAGTGTGTTTATGCTGGAATGGATGATTACATGACGAAACCTATTGAGTCACTGGTAATGGTGGCCACTATTCAATATTGGATGGGAACCAATAGCGTCTCAGATCCTTTTGATATTCTTGGAGGTCGTCAAAACCAGAAACAAGAAGTCGCGGAAGAGGTAACGCCAGATGAACCTGGCGAGGGTAACGGGCCCGAAGTTGATACGCAGGAAGAGAACAGCAGTGAACTCATGCGTTTGATTAAATCTGGGAAAGTGATTGATTTAGAAACCATCCATCAAATGGAAAAAGATACCAGCGAAGAGATTACTGCGGAGATGGTTGAATTGTTTATTCAGGAAACTGAGCATTACGTGGATTTTTTGGTAAAAGCCATCAATGAAGATGAGTTTGAACCCATTGCTAAGGCGGCTCATACAATGATAAGCGCTAGTGGAACATTCGGTGCAACCTGGTTGCAGAATTTAGCAACCATGTTAGAGAAGGAAGCCCAGCGGTCCTGTAAGGAGAAGTGCGATGAGTTAGTTGCTGAATTGCCAGCGATATTTGAATTTAGCCGAGATCAGCTCGGTATACAAAAATCAGTTTAGTTCAGTATTAGAGTGAGTGGTCATGAGGGTGGGGAATAAAGGATGACAAGCGACGATTTACCAAAAGTATTAATTGTTGAAGACAGTCCATCGCTATTACGCTGTTATGAGGCATACCTTTCATCTGAAAAGTGTACTGTTTTGTTGGCGGACACTGGGAATGAAGCGATATCGTTATTGCGATCGGATTATCCGCAGGTCGTGTTGCTTGATATGCGGTTGCCTGATATGGACGGCTTGGAAGTCATTAATCAAGCCAATAGCATGAATATAAGCTGCACTTTTATAGCAATGACTGCTCACGGTTCATCAAGCTTAGCAGTGGAGTCAATGCGGGCTGGTGCATTGGATTATTTGGAAAAGCCGTTCACTCGGGATCGGCTTTGTATCACAATACGCAACGCAATAGATCGGCAAAGATTAGAGAGCCAGGTTGAAGAGGTTGATAATCCTGAGGAACATCAAGCCCTAGATAGTGGGCGCTATTTCGGCTTTATCGGTGCCTCTGCTGAAATGCAGAGTGTATACCGCACTATTGAGTCGGCTTCTATGAGTAAGGCAACGGTATTTATTACTGGTGAAAGCGGTACCGGTAAGGAGGTGTGTGCCCAGGCTATTCATCAAAAGAGTAATAGACGAAATCACAATTTTGTTCCCTTAAACTGTGCCGCCATTCCCCGAGATTTAATGGAGAGTGAAATTTTTGGGCATGTTAAAGGCGCTTTTACTGGGGCTCATTCTGCTCGGGATGGGGCGGCATCCCATGCGGATGGTGGAACCTTGTTTCTTGATGAAATAGGCGAAATGGATCTTGATTTACAAAGTAAGCTGCTGCGTTTTATTCAAATGGGTACCTTTCAAAAAGTAGGAAGTAATCGACTAGAGTCCGTGGACGTTAGATTTGTCTGTGCTACGAATCGTGATCCATTAGAACAGGTTCAAAATGGCACTTTTAGAGAGGACCTTTATTATCGATTGCATGTTATCCCTATTTCATTGCCTCCTTTGCGAGTGCGGGAAGGCGATGTCACCGACATTGCAAGAAACTTTTTACGACAGTTTGCCGAAGAAGAGGAGAAGGGGTTTATTTCCTTTTCGCCGGAAGCCGAAGAGATGTTTATAGCCTACTCTTGGCCTGGCAATATTCGACAACTACAAAATATAGTGAGAAATGTTGTGGTACTTAATAACGGTACAGAAGTGACAGCTTCTATGTTGCCGCCGCCATTAAATTTGCCCATTGAAAAAATTCGGGCGATACAAGTGACTGATGATGGTTCTGAAGCGCGAGTTGCGGAGCAGATGGCCGCGCTGAATTCACAGCGGTCCGGTTCA
>JAESQG010000534.1 GCA_016765265.1 Pseudomonadales bacterium
AACCTAGCATCGATACCACATTCTAAATGAGGTCCGGCCGGGATTCATGTAATATTTAGCCACTTTTAACGTAACTATTTGTTTTTAATATAAAATATAGAATAGTCATACAGCCAAATCAAACCTCGCTGGAATCACTTCCCGATCAAGATCTAAGCCAAAACTACCCAGCCGTCCAAGGTGTTCACTACGATAAGGTGACGTTTTTGCCATATCCTCTAGTGTAATATCATAGCCCTCTGATTTTAAGTCGTTAAAAATCTCTGTCATGGCGTTCACGTTGTGCAAGATCGACATGTTGGCAAGCAGATGGTTGTATTTGACAATTTTGTTTTGCTGATCTTGAAGGTTTGAGGAAATCTTGCCGCTATTAGCAAAAAAGTGCCAATCGGCAAAGCCGTTAAACTCTTCACTCTTGCATGTTGCCGCCTGCACCATCTTTCTCATTTCAACGTCCGTGATATATTCTAGCAGATACATTGTTCTAACAACTCTTCCAAGTTCTCGAAATGCGAAATAGACTTTGTTCTTTCGGTTGTTCGAGCCGAATCTCCTAAGAATTGTTGATGGAGTTATCTTTCCTGCTTTAATAGACATCGCCGTTTTCATCATGTCAGGGTAGTATTTATCTATAAGATCCCATTTTATTGGGTCTGAGAAAAGTGACTCTAAATGGGATAGCACCATGTCTTTATCAGGTTTGTAAAACTTCAAATCTTTGAGGTGTCTTATTCTTGGCATTAATTTAATACCTAGCAGATAAGCTAATCCGAAGACTGGTGTAGATTGCGCGTGAGTATCACCGTGAACAGTATCAGGGGTGAAGTCAGAATCGTGATTCAAAAGACCATCAAGAATATATATTGCTTCGTAGACACCGCAAGGTATAAATCGGCTAAATAACGCAATATAGGTGTCTGATACATGATAATACGCGATGCCACCGTAAGAGCCATAACGCACATGATACTCAGACACTAAATTATTCTCATGTAGATTCCACAGCTTTCCGTCAGCAGAAACACTTTCTCCAGTACCCCAACACTTGATGAGATCATACTGTTTATAGCGATTAACAACTTTGGCGATGGTTTTATCGAGCCTTGGTTCAGTTACTCTTTTCAGGTTAAGCCAGGCCATTTGTTTTCGCGATATCCCTTTAACGGATCTTACGGTCTCTGTTGGACCAATGTTAGTCCCATAACAAAATATCGTGAGTATGAAGCGTTTTACCGAGTCATCTATTTTAGATTCTAGTCCTGATAATGGCCCAAATGTACTGCTAAGTCCCATCCATTTTTCAACATCGATGATGACATCGAGCAAACTCAATTTACTCATACGGTCTTTTAATATTAAGTCAATTTCCTTTATTCGTTTCGGTGGCTCATCGGCTTTTTGACGACTGACGACAAGCCGGCCAGAGTCAAATCGAATATCATCATCTTCAGGAAAACGCTCGTCAGCAGTGTGGCAAATAGCTAACATCTCGTTTTTGAGGTGTTCTGTGAATTCGGCCGCGCCGGCCACTAACCCTACCTCATCACAGTAGGTATCAAGCTGGTCTTCGTACTCTTCGTCCGTTATTGTTGTCTCTCTATAGTCATCAAACTTTTCACTATAGGGTATGAAAATATCACCATTTTTTAGCTCTTCAGCAACTCTGACAAAAACACACAACTCAAAATAGTGTTTGTTGATGTGGGTCACCTTAGCAGACTTAGACGTTTTACCCGTTACCAGCTTCCACCACTTTTCTGAAATCCATCTGATATTGACAAGGTATTTTAGTGATACTGCTGATTCATCCTTGACTATGCTTAAGGTATCGGACCGCCTCTTTTTGTGTTCAACAATGAATTTAATCGCCTTGATAATATTATCGTCTTCGGATGCCGACTCTAAGTCAAGTATTTCGATGGTGTTAAACAGTGATGTTCGATTTTTCTTATACAGCGGCAGCATGAACGGCAAGTAATTATTATTTGCAAAAGTCATGTATTTCTCGCACATTGATAAAATTGCACCGCCTTTATTGCCAATAACATTATCTAGAGCCTTTTCTTTGTCATCCTCATTGAGGTAGGCTCTCATTGTTTCTGACAATATTCCAATGAGCTGATCTGTTTGCTTTCGGTGTTCAATCAAATATTTTTCGAGATGAACTGTTGCTGTACGATCGATTTTATTGATTATTTTTATCAAAATATCGGCAGCATGGTCAAGCGTTTGTGCATAATGATGCCTGACAAGAATGATTACCAACGCATTTCGTTTATTGGCTTTCAGCTTCATTAGGTCTGAATAATCTATTGCTTTCGCCTCATTGATAAATTGTAGGTGCTTTGTTGGCGGCAACCCCAAATTCACGGGTAAAACATCTTGCAGTACCTTGAACCATTTCAGATAGGTAACAAACTCTTTGATATTCCGGGGTGTAGGCTTTTTGGGTTCGCTTTTTAGTGAGTCCCAGCCGAAACCGTTAGACTGACCAGTTGAAGATACCAGTAGATTTTTTATTAATTGCTTCGATGGCGCATCGAGGAGAGCGCATAAGTTATTGTATAACTGGTTATTCGCTCTAGCTCGACCTGACTGCGCCACTCTATGAATTTCGTAGTATGCCGGTAGCTCAAAATTATTCTTAATCAGCCTCTCGATAACGACATTGATAATATCCGCCAACTCTTCCTTTGCAACGGCGACTTCCTCAGACCAGGACTTTGCTAAAGCGGCGGTCTTCTCTTTGTCGTATGGCTTTATTCCGAGGTGTTTCCGCAGAAGCTTTATATGCCTGTCCTTCGCCCCTGACGAAAAGTACTTGGTCAGTTGTTTGGTAGTGACACGCGACTTTGTTGATGCGCTAATGTACTTGATGATAACGTCTGGGATTTCTTTGTGTGTAGAAAATCTACCAAGACGCTGCACCATTTTGAGTTGTATTAGAAAGCCGAGGTGCGCTGCTGATTGCCTCTGGCAGTGCTTTGAAGCAAATCGCTTTTCTGAGGAAGTTGGCGTGTAAACATTGTCTAAATCTTTCTCGGAAATGCCTTCCTTAATGCGTGGGTACGCGGTTTGATATACTGCAACCATCTGTATTTGACTCTACTCTTTTGAAAACTAGACTGTCTCGTGTAGCTGTTTAAATTGACCTTGGATAATCGCTTTTTCTTGCAATATGACTTTATTCTCATCCTGAGACTGAGTATATTTATCTTCAAGTGCTAACAACTTCTCATTAAGAGCATTGTTCGTTTGAATCAATATGGCGTTCTGGCCAGTATGACTAGCTAACTTTTCGAGTGCGCCACTGAGGTCACCCCTCAACTTATCGTTCTCTTCCTTGATAAGTGATACTTCTTGTTTGAGGGCGGTAGTAAGTGAGCTATAGGAATCATACTGCTGTTGTTTTTCCGCCGTAGACAACTCAAGCTTGTTGAGCTGTCTACACAAATCACCATTAGAATTAAGTGCAATGGCAAGCCCTTGTTTGGCCTCAAGTGTAAGTTCGATTTGGTGTTCAAATGATCGAGTATCAGCACTAATACGGTCTTCTAATGACTTAATTGTTTCTCTATGCTGCTGTCTCTCTAGTTGGCGATCTTCAGCTATGCGCTCTTGGTAGTGCTCAAAGTGGTCTCTAATATCTCTATTTTCCTGCCGTAGATCACTATTTGATGACTGCAAATCACTAATCTTTTTTCTAGCTTCCTCATGTTGTGTTTCGAGACGTATCGTAATCTCGTTGAGCCGGGTTTCACTGGTCTTTAATTGTTTGTTATCGTCTAGTAATTGTGTGGTATCAGATTTTAACTGCTTATTCGTCACTTCTGATTGAGACAGCAATTCGTTTAGATCCGCAATTTGAGCTTGATGTCCTGACAGTTGGTTGTCGTACTGCGCTGTTATCTTGGCTACCTGCTCATCTGCGCTAAACTGGATTCTCTCCTGTAGATTCTTGACCGCATCAACGAGATCACTAGGAAGGCCTCCATTGCTGTCAGAAGTGCTTCTGTCAGCTTTCCACTGCTTAAGTAAGGGAGCGATAGTACTTCTACTGCCTGTACCAAGCTTTATCCGCACTCGATCAACAGTAGGCTCTTCGCCGTCTTGCCTAACCGCCTCGGCGGCGCGTGCAACATCTTGATGTGTGATCCCTATACGACCCATGTAAAAACCTCTTGGATTATTTTGTACCAATTAACGTGATTCGTAATATTACGTTATATAATGAATAAATCAATACCGTAAATAAGTTCGTTTAACCCATGTTAAACAATATAAACGTGGGTTATAATATTTTTGGTTAAAGAGTAGTCGTGATATGGGTACACTTCAGCAAAGGATCAGTGCAGAGTTATGATAATCAACAAGGCAGGTCTTTCGGTCACCACCTCTACCACCCATGTTCGGGAATACGAATCTAATACCTATATCAAGGCAGCTACCTCCGATAACACTCGAAAGGCTTACAGAGCTGCGATAAGAAAATTTGAATCTTGGGGTGGGAGATTGCCAAGTAATAGCGAACAAATTACCCAATACTTATTAGCGCATGCTGAATTGTTAAACCCGAATACATTATCGCTCCACCTTACTGCACTCAGGCAGTGGCACCACTATCAAGGCATTGATGATCCATCTAGCGACCCATCTGTTAGGAAGACGCTTCAAGGTATTAAAAGAGTGCATGGAAAGCCTAAGCGTAAAGCGAAAGCTCTACGGCTTGAGCATATAGCCTCAATCCTCAAGTACCTCAGTCAATTACCGGAAACAAACAAAAGATACAGGGATGAAGCTCTGGTCATGGTTGGCTTTTTTGGCGCTTTTCGTCGCAACGAACTGGTATCAATTAACATAGAAGATCTATCTTGGGAGCCGGAGGGGCTAATAGTCCACATACAAAAGTCTAAAACAGATCAAGAATCACAGGGGGCTTATCGGGCAATCCCTAAAGGGAATGGCAAGTTTTGTCCTGTTGAGACCGTGCGTAGATGGATAGATAAAGCAGGTATCAATGAAGGGCCAGTTTTTCGTGCTGTCACTCGTTGGGATCAAGTTAAATCAGCTCAATTATACCCTGGTTCGGTGAATGAAATTTTAAAGCAAATCGGCGAAGCTTGTGATTTCGAGTTTATTCCAGAATTAAGTAGCCACAGCTTACGCCGAGGAATGTCTACATCGGCGGCGCGAGAAAATATTGATTTTGAGCTCATTAAGCGACAGGGAGGATGGAAAAGCGATAGTACAGTTTGGCAATATATTGAGGAAGGTAATCAACTATCTAAAAATGCCGCGACTGAACTCATCAATAAAGTAAATGGCCTTTTACTTGAACTCTGAACCCGATTTCTATTTATCGAAAGAGAGAACGACGTGAGCATATTAATCGACACCGTTAGGATTTTAGGTTTTCGGGGTATTCAAAATCTCGAAATAACTCTACCAAAAACAACCGTGTTAATCGGCACAAATAACTCAGGTAAGACATCCGTTATAAAAGCTCTACAGCTAGCGTTAGGCGACTATTCACGCTATGTCTCAGAAGAGGATTTCCATATTGATAAATCCGATAACGTTGCGGAGCAAATATTGGTAGACGTTCGTGTTTTGCCTGTAGATACAAAAGGTAAGAGAAGCGACAAATTTACAGATGAATGGGTAAATGAATATGCAGATAATATTCAGGCAGAACCTGATGGTAGGCAATTTTTAGCGATACGAACGAGGTGTATTAGAGATGAGATAAAGGGAGGTTTTGACGTTTCTCGCTTTATATTGAATCGCTGGCCAGATATTAGTAACTGGGAAACCAAAAAGACTAGTGCGAAAAATCAGCTTCGTAGACGTTTTGACGCAATGCCTTTTATTGCCATTGATGCCCAAAGGGATATTCATCAGGAGCTTAGAGACAGATCATCATTTGTTGGAAAAATTCTATCAAGTGTTAAATATAATGATTCCGATATTGAACTGCTGGAAGAAATGATTGGGCATGTTAACAACGAGGCAGTAGAAAAGAGCGAACCTTTAAAAGGACTGAAAACACATTTGGAACAGCTTAATAGATCTTTTCATGGATCAGGAAAGGCGGAAATCACTCCTTTTCCCAAAAAAATACGCGACTTGTCAAAACAGTTTACTGTTCACTTCGGAGAGACCGAGAACGATTCCTTTTCAATGGAATATCATGGAATGGGTACTCGTAGCTGGGCTTCAATGCTTACTGTTAAAGCTTTTGTTGAATTGCTAGCATCAAAACATGAGGAAGAGGTTAAACCCTTTTTCCCTGTCATTGCCGCTGAAGAGCCGGAAGCACATTTACATCCTAACGCTCAGAGAACCTTGTACCAGCAGCTTACTCAATCGTTAGGGCAAGTAATTCTGAGTTCGCATTCGCCATACCTTGCAGGGATGGCGAATCTCCCTGATATCCGTGCACTGAGTCAAAGTGACGAAGGTATCAAAGTCAACGCGTTAACAGTTAACTTAGATGCAGAAGACCTTAATGTATTGCATCGGGAAGTGATGCGCTTTAGAGGTGAACTCCTCTTCTCGAAAGCAATAATTTTGTTTGAAGGTGTCACTGAGGAGCAGATTGTTCCAGCTATGTTTGAGCACTACTATGGATCTTCTACGTTTGCAATGGGAATCAATTGTATTAGTGTTGCTGGAAAGAATTACGCACCTTATATCAAATTGGGCTGTAGCTTTGGTATTCCTGTTTATGTTGTTAGCGATAACGACGGCAATACAAAAACCTCAGTAGAGGCACAAATACAGAATATTAAAAACGATACAGGGCTTAGGTTAGAAGAAGAAATATTTTCAATTCATTTTTTGAACGATAGCAATGATATTGAAAGTGAGCTTATTAATACTTTAAATCTACGAGAAGAAGTTTGTGAAGCGTTGGTTTTATCGAAAACTAGGGGAAGTAGTAACGAGAACTTAAAAGCGGCCAAACAGCGAGAAGTTACTGCATTATCAAATGAGGAGCTCGTTGAAAAAATGAGAAAATCTAAAGCTTCCTATGCCGGTTTTCTCGCAGATGTCATATCTAGAAACCCACAGAATAGAAACCAGGGTGAAATGGTGCCTGAAGCTTTCAAGCAGGCATTTAACAAGATTAAGGAGCAGCTGTCTTAATGATAAACCTATCTATAAAACAGGCAGAAATAGTACAGTCCTCCATGGATGGGGCAATTCAGGTCTTGGCATCGGCGGGTTCAGGAAAAACACGCGTATTGACAGAGCGGGTTCGTTTTATCTTGGACAAAACCAAAAAAGACGCCGTTATTGCACTAACCTTTACCAATAAAGCCTCTGAGGAAATGCAAGAACGGTTAAGCGATTTTGATGCCGTTGAAGATCGAGCCTGGATTGCAACAATTCACTCAGTAGCCCAACGTATTCTAGAAAAATACAACCATACCATAGGGCTACCCTCAGACCTGCATATCTACGAACGCGACAAAGACAGAATGGAGCTTTTCTTGCAATCACTCCGTGATGATGGCATTGATATCGATGATTACCTAGATGTCTCTGATACTAGGGAAAAGCGAAATCGTGAAAAGGTAATCCAGGGATATATGGATGCATTCTCGTCGATTAAAAGAGAGCTTCTCCATCAAGACGAAGAGGAGGTTGGTCAGCTATTTCCACATGATGATCGAGTTTGGAAGATATTCCAGGATTACCAAAGAGCTTTGCTCGATAGTGGGGGTATCGACTTTGATGATATCTTGGTTTACGCACATGACATTCTTACAAAAAATGAATGGATTGCAGATGTATACCGAGCTAAATATAAGCATATTTGTGTTGATGAGGCTCAAGATCTTAACAAAGTACAGTATGAGTTTATTAAGGCCTTGTGCGGAGACACTATCAAAAGTGTAATGATGGTGGGCGACCCAAATCAGATGATCTATGGATTTAATGGTTCATCCACCCAATATCTTTGTGAGTATTTCGTAAAGGATTTCAGCCCACATGTATTTGAGCTAAAGGAAAACTATAGGTCTTCAAAAGCGATTATAACCGTCGCTAATAAATTGAAGCCAAACTCGCAAGATGAGCGTGAAGCAGCATTACCAGGTGGCGTTACAGTTGAACACAGTGATGACGAGTTTTCTGAGGCTGCTTGGATAACGTCACAAATAAAACATCTGCTTTCCTTGAAAATACATAGAGAAATTGAAGGGGAAATAACGCTTAAAAAGATGGTAGTCATCGCGCGAAATAGGTTCGTTTTTTCTGCTCTTCAAGAACGCCTCAATGAAGAAAAAATACCCTATGTTATGAAAAAGGGGGAGCGTTTGACTGAATCTAGCTCACTTTTTGGTAAGGTATTAGATTACGGTGTTAGGTTAAAACTAAATAATAAAGACTGGGTTGATGGCAAAAAACTCTACGCGTTATTGAAAACCAAAGTACCTGACCAGTGGGGAAATGAAAACGCTCTTAAGAAATTATCTGACTCTATACCTTGCGACAAAATCATTTTCCCCCAATTACAAGCTGATCTTCTTATAGCATTACAGGGTATGGATGCCGACAACCCTAACATGCCTAAATTTATTAAAGCCTTCAACGATAAGTTAATTGAGTTAGCAAAAACAAACGTTAGTGACAAACACAAACTAGAACTTGAAAGAAGTGCTGATGAATTAAATGAGTTTCAGCGGTGCTGGACTCAACTTAAGAGAAAAGGTTTGGGGGAGTCATTACAAGCCTTTAGAAATTCTATGGCACTGGGGCATCTATCAGAGGAGAGTAACCATGACGGACTTGTCCTCAGTACTGTTCACACAATGAAAGGCTTGGAAAAGGATATCGTTTTCATCATTGGCATGTGCGAAGGTGTGTTTCCCGATTATCGTGCAAAAACTAAGACTGATTTTGATGAAGAACGAAATAATGCGTTTGTCGCAGTCACAAGAGCTAAACGCTGGCTGTATATCTCATACCCGAAATGTAGAACTATGCCGTGGGGTGATAAAAAAGTGCAAAACCGATCGCGCTTCCTTAGTGAAATACAGGCGTGATTAAAACCACTATAGAACTCTTTGACAGCACCATCCTATTTTTTAATTATTAATATCCATTGCAAACAGTAGGCTACGATCAAAGTGGCTAAATATTACATGAATCCCGGCCGGACCTCTACTGTACACCATCGACCTTATCGTAGTATCCAGGCAGAACAAATTGCACCTTTCTCGCAGAGAAAACTCTCAACGGACCAGGTAAATTTGCCCAGCCAATCACATTATTGTCCAATATCCAAAACCCATAATCATTTCGACGCTTGCATTTCCCAAACACATTAATAAAATCGCCAAATTGCTCTTTTTTACATTGTCTTAAATTATAATCATCGGATTGAATTATATAATATTTTCTATACTTATGACTAACGTACCATTCATCCTCTAAATGGATAATTGCTAGCGAATCTACTGAGTTTTTACCTTTATTCCATAAAGGTAAAGGGGGTAAAAACAAATCGGTAAAGCTATAATTGAATTTACTTTCATTTTTTTCAACCAATAGCTTATCTGGATTAATAACAATAGAGTTCTGATGAATCCTATCTACTTCGAGATTAACCCCCGTTCTGGCATCAGCTTCCAATTCATACATCAACAAATTGGAGCAAGAAATCAACGTAAACGACAATACCAGCATCGGAAATAATCTCAGCATCCGTAGCTCCCGTAACTGGAACAAGCATGACTTAAAAATCCAACTGGCACGACTTGGGAACTAAATGGGTTCATTACTTTACCCTGTGATGGGGACTTATGCCGCGAGCTTAAAGTGCGTCACCAAACCGTTTAGTTCACGTGATTTAGTAACTCTCAAATTCTCAATATCAGGT
>JAESQG010000535.1 GCA_016765265.1 Pseudomonadales bacterium
AGCAGACCCTCCTCACCTCAACTGCCTAACCTAAGGGCAGTTCGCTTAATTTAGAATGTGGTATCGATGCTAGGTTAAGTCCTTGGCAGGTCTAACTGCGGTTTTTAGGATGAAGCCTATTACTATCATGTCAACGCCGTATTACGAAATACAACAACCGACAATCCTGTAAGCGCAATTAAATCCCCAATACGAGCAGATGTGATCAAGTTTCTGAGTGAGCAAGATTTTGTACCCGATACTGAGTTAACTCAAATTTTACATTTTATCGATTTCAGCAATGACACCGAAAGTGAATGGATACTGACAGGACCCGCCACCATAAGACGATTTAGTATTACCTTCGACACCTTGGACCAAGATCTATTAAATAATCTGACATTAAAAATTCGTTGGGATGACCGATCTGCAGACAGTATTGACTTGAGATTAATGGATTTTTTTGCCGCCTCTCAAACCATTCCAACGGTCAGCAATTTGATACTCAGTGTGGACACAGAAAATGATACCGACACGATTACTTTAAATATTGATTTGCCTATGCCTTATATGCAACAAGCAGTGATTAGCGTGTCGTCTGAGACGCTTTTAGATGCGACCTTGGAATTGTCAGCCTATCTCAGTATCGACGATCTACCGGATCAAGCTTGGGGCTATATGTCAGCGCAATTTAACGAAACTCTGGCAGCACCGGATTTAGATCCGTTTCACCCGTTTTTTAATCATACCGGGAGAGGGCGTCTTGTCGGTGTCTGCGCACAACTCCAGGGGCAATCCAGTACCGGAATTGGCGGTACCAACAACTATAGTTTTCTTGAAGGTGATGAGATCGCCATGATAGACGGAGCAGAACGAATTCTCGGTACCGGAACAGAAGACTATTTTAACTCGTCGTTTTATTTTAGGGATGAAGCGAACGCAACACCGTTTGCCCAATATTGGGGGAAGAGTGTTGACGAAGCGAATGATGAGGAGAACATATCTGCCTGTCGATGGCATCTGTTTCATGACACCATTGATTACCGAGAAAATATTGATTTTAAACTTGAGATAGGTCCACTAACGCCGGAAGCATTAAAACGCTATAGGACCGTTGCCTATTACTACACTGATTGAAATAGACCTCATCCTCCTTTGAAGCCGTTAATTCCATGGCCAACAAGCAAAACGCGTTAGTCGCATTATTCCTTTAAATATTTCTGCTCATTGGCCGATGTTGCACTTACTAATTAAATGTGGGACTTCTCAGTTATTAATCAACAAATCCCGCGGCATATCAAGGATGCGTTCTGCGATCTGATTGCGAATAACTTCTGAAGTGCCGCCGGCAATTGTCATTGCGCGAGCGCCAAGCAGCATTATTGCCGGCAACATTCCATCGCCGTTCATGACAGCCGTGTTTTCACCAACAATGCGGCAAGCCAGGTCTGCCGTGTTAACTGCGTGTTCAGCCCCAAGCAGTTTGGTTATATTGCCTTCCTTACCGGGTCCAGCACCGGATACGGCCCGTGCAACAGACCTGAGGTTTATCAGCTTGTTTGCCACGTCATTAGCAGTGAGAACCGCAAACTCCCGTGCAAGCCCCTGGTCTTCTGCCGCATATTTCTTGAGGAGGCTGATAATATTTACGCCGGACATTTTTGCGAAATCCATGCCGCCGCCAATAGAGACTTTCTCGTTACCCAGGGTTGCCCTGGCAACAGCCCATCCGCCATTTATGGGCCCCACCACATTTTCGTCTGGAACAAACACGTCGTCGAAAAAGATTTCGTTAAAGTGAGACATACCCGTTACCTGTATCAACGGCCGGATATCCACCCCTTTGCCTTTCATGTCGATGACCATCATGGTGATGCCGTCATGTTTTGCTGCTTTCGTGTCTGTTCTTACTGTCATAAATCCGTGGGTACAATCCATGGCACCACTGGTCCACACCTTCTGCCCGTTAACTTTCCAGCCACCGTCGACTTTTGTGCCACGGGACTGAATGGCTGCCGCGTCAGAGCCTGCGTTGGGTTCACTGAACAGCTGACAGAATTCAAACTCCCCATCCAGTCCCTGCCTGATCCAACGATCAAGCTGTTCCGGTGAGCCATGCTGGGCAATGGTCAATATATTCCAACCGCTGATACCCAGGTTGGGTACACTAATATTGGCGGCCTTAAATTCCTGGTCGATTACCAGCTGCTCTATTGGGCTGGCTTCAATGCCCCAGGGTTTGGGCCAGTGTGGGACGAGATAGCCGGAGTGGGATAATGTCTTACGTTTTGCATCTTTCGCTACAGAACTCAATTCGTCGATAAATTTTCGCGCCTTGACGCGGTATTTTTCAGCTTCAGGCGGTAACTCAATGCTGTAGGAGCGCTTTACCTTATCTTTGCAAAGGTTCGCCAGGTCCAGTTTGGCCTGGTCGGCATCAAATAACGCCGACAGGGCAGAGGACCGTCGAATATAAAGATGCGCATCGTGCTCCCAGGTGTAGCCGATGCCGCCGTGGACCTGGGTGTTTAACTGTCCGCATAATCTGAAAGCTGGCATTGCAAGGCTGGCTGCTACGACGCTGGCAAACTCAGCTTGCCTGTCTTCCGGTTCGGCGCGCGCTGCATCCCATGCAGCAGCGGTAGAACACTCAGCAGCAACACGCATGTTGGCGCAATGGTGCTTAACGGCCTGGAAGTGAGCGATGGTTCGGCCAAACTGTTCCCTAACAAGTGCATATGCTACCGCCATGTCAGTACAGGCATGGGCGCCACCTGAGGCTTCTGCTGCTGCCAGTGTGCGGCCAAGACGTAACGCTACACTATAGCCATTGGTGAGGACGTGCGTAGAATCTACTTTAACACCGCTACACTTGACTTGGGCTACCCGCCGACTGGGATCAATGTTGACCAGGTTTTTGATACTGACACCATCCTGCTCGCGATCAACGACGACCATGTCATTACCCACTTTAAGAATGATAATATTGGCAAGCTCTCCGCTGAGAACCAGACTTGCATCACCTTCAATAGTGCCATCATCAGCTCGCTTCAAATCACCTCCTATTCCCACTGCACCAATAACAGAGCCATTGGCAAGGCCAGGCAATACATCTGATTTAAGGGATACATCAGCGAGCAGACTGACCACAGAGGAGGCCCATACAGTGGGTAGAAATGGCCCTGGTGCAAGGCAGTAGCCTGTTTCCTCAACCAATACGACAAGTTCTTGCAAGCTTCCACCGCTACCACCGAATTCTTCGGGAAGATGTATCCCAGTCCATCCCAATTCCGTCAGGTCCTTCCAGAACTCGGGTAGTTTGTCTTCAGGTGCTTCAAGTAAATCCCGGGAGGCGGCCCGCACGTTGTTACCTGTCAAAAAAGCACGAGCTACTCGCGCCATTTCTTGTTGTTCATCGGTGATTGCAATAGCCATTTTTCATCAACCCTTTTGGTTCGTGGAGTGAGTGGAATACAAGATACTTTAATTGAAGCGAATCATAATAGACCGTTTTTGAAGAGCATACATACTAATATAAGTAACGATCAAAACCCTAATCCCTTTAGGCCGAGATTTATGGGGCTGGCAAATGCCTGAAAGAGGTCAAGAGATCGTTGAAAAAATAATAACCAACCGTGTGCCACTCTTTCGGTGATTTAACCTTCAGTTGAAATGACTCGAATAAATAGTTTTAGCTTATATAATTACTATCTTGAGCATCAATAAGGATCGGAATAGTCAACAATGGAAATTCTCAATCGTTCTACACTTCTCAATCGTTCTACACTAATGAAAGCGCACGCGCTATTAGCCGCTTTTATCTTGCCGGTAGCCCTAATGTTTTTTGTGACGGGCGCTTTTTATACCTGGGGTATAAAGGGTGGTTATGATACTGCTACTCACGAATTGCATCTTAAGAAACCTATCCAAGGAGAATTAGAGGAACTTGTTGCATTAGCGAAAGCAGAACTGAAGACACTAAATATAGTAGCGCCGTCGGGAGAAGCGAAGATTAAAAGAATGGGTGCTTCTTTTAGGCTGGAGTGGACGGGTTCTAATAGGGATATTATTCTAGAGCCCACATCGCAGCCTTTAGTCGCACAATTGAAAATAAAAAATACCAGTTGGTACCGCCAGTTTGTGCAATTACACAAAGCAAAAGGTGGAATACCCTTTAAGGTTTATGCCGCTGTCTTTGCTTCTGCCCTGTTGTTATTGCTTGTTACAGGTTTTGTTATGGCATGGCAAATGCCGAAATTGCGAAAATTAACGCTAATGTCTGCATCACTAGGCATCGCTGTTTTTGTTGCGATGGTTTTGTCTAGTTAAATTTAAGAGTTCACATGAGATAGGTCCGCTAACTTCGAGATTGGCTAAATCCAGATCATAAAGGAGGTCGTCTCAATAAGTAGGGGTTTGTATTGATACTTATTGATGTTTCTATGTATAGCGGCTACAGTCCTCGAGTTCTGCTGTGAAAATACAGGCAGTATTTCCCCTTTTTTTACTCGGACGAAAAGATACCTCACGTTTTTTTTCATTGATAGTTCCTTATTAATTGATAGTTCCTTATTAGGAGTGTTCAGATGTCTCAAGATTATATTGAAGTATTAACAGCAGCGGTGCAATCCGCTAAATTGAACCCTAGCGAAATTGTCGTACCTGAGGATTGCTGGGTTACTTTAAATGGTATTCGTTTTCATTATTTGGATTGGGGCAATGCGCATTTGCCGCATTTGGTACTCTTGCACGGTGGTAGTTTAACCGCCCATACCTTTGATCTGGCGGTGCTATTGCTAAGAGACAAATACCATTGTGTTGCCTTGAGTCAAAGAGGGCACGGTGATACCGAGTGGACCCCGGAGTCCGAGCGGGATAAAAACAATCAGGATCTTATGCTGGAGGATGTTCGTCAGTTTCTAGATTATTTGAACTATGAAAAACTGGCATTAATTGGAATGTCCATGGGCGGTATCAACGCTATGCGTTACGCAGCTCGATACCCCGAGAGACTCAGTCACCTCGGAATAGTAGATGTAGGTCCTGACGCTATGAATGATGGATTGATTGAGATGGAACAGTTCCGCAGCAACACTCAAACGCTTTCAAGCTTTGATGATTTTTTGAATCAAGCTATTAAATTTATGCCTCATCGGGCCGTGGCTCATCTTCAGTACAGTCTTACCCACAGCCTCAAACAGCTGCCTGACGGATCTTATACCTGGAAACAAGATAATCGGTCCCGAGTTTCTGACCTGAGTGTTTCTGAAAGAAAAGAAGCCAATAAAGAGAGGGCGGAGCTGCTATGGCAGGATTTGGAACGCATCAAACTGCCCACTTGTCTTTTTCGCGGCGCAAACACCAAAATATTTTCGGTCGAAACAATGCAGAAAATGATGAAAGTGCTGGATAATGTGCAAAGCGTAGAGATTCCCGATGCCACACATAATGTGCATTCTGATAATCCCAAACGATGGGCGCTGGAAGTAGACAATTTTTTAAAGCCTTAAATAAACAATATCAATAAAACAGTCCCAAGAAAAACAGTCCTAAGAAAACAATGCCAATAAAACAGTCCCAAGAAAAACTGAATGAAATCGAACGAGTGACCTTAGGTCATTATAATTCTAGTGCGGAGTCTTTTTGGCTGAGTACAAAAGACCATGATGTCAGTCAAAACATAAACGCTTTTCTCTCAGCATTAAATGAAACTGAATATAAGAATATAGATGGTTCGGAAAGAGTAGACTCTGATGGGGAAAGTCCTGATATCGAAAGTTCAGATATAGAAAGTGCCTTTGATATTTTAGATTTCGGCTGTGGGCCCGGGCGAGATTTAATGACATTCAAACATAAAGGACACAGACCTACAGGTTTAGATGGCAGTAGCGCATTTTGTGAAATGGCGCGTCAACATAGTGGGTGCCCTGTGTTGCATCAACAATTTTCACAACTTGAACTTCAGAGTGCTAGTTTCGACGGCATATTTGCTAATGCCTCAATGTTTCATATCCCGAGTCAAGAGCTACACCGTGTATTAACCCAATGTCATCAGGCTATGAGGAAAAAAGGAATTCTATTTATTTCAAATCCCCGAGGCACTACTGAAGGTTGGCAGGGAGATCGATATGGACATTATATGGAGCTTGAGGAGAGTCAGGTATCTTTGGAACAAGCCGGATTTTCCGTAATTGATCACTACTATCGACCCGAAGGTAAACCGAGAAATCGTCAGCCTTGGTTGGCGATAATAGCTCGGAGGATAAGCTGATGAGGGATTCTAACAGTGCACTATTTTTGTCATCAGGAATCCCGGTTTTTCTAGGTTCGTTGCCTAGTCGAAAACTCAACTTTTGAGTATATTGGTATTCAAATCCAAACCCCAATTTACTCCATGGGTTATTTTCGTGTGTTGCAAATAGCATTGTTGTTCATGAGTTTATGTAGTTGTGCAACTGTTTCGAACCAGCTTGATACCGATCACGATGGAATGAAAAATGATACGGAGATTGGAGTCGGTACCGACCCAATGAATCCCGATACGGATGGAGTAGTGCTAAATGATTATGAATATGAATTTCAAACAACTGTTGTTTATCGCTTTCACTGTGCTTGTGCCGCTAACAGCGTTTGCCTCACCTGATTTTTGGATCGATGTTCGCAGCGATCAAGAATACGCTGAGTCACACCTACCTGGTGCTATACATATTCCTTTTGATACTGTCATGGAAAAAGTCTCGGTGCTGACCAGCGATAAAAACGCGGAGATTTATCTCTATTGTCGCAGCGGTCATCGGGCTGGAATTGCACTGAAGAGCATGCAGGCTATGGGGTATACCAACGTGAAAAATATTGGAGGATTAACCGCTGCTCTCAAATTAGAGGCCTCTATAAAAAAGGCTCTTCAGTAGTATCTGTGGGTAAAACAGTGACTCATCAGGGGCTCCGCCCCTAAGCCGAGAGGCTAACCCCGCCCTCGCCGGTAG
>JAESQG010000536.1 GCA_016765265.1 Pseudomonadales bacterium
CCCTCCTATGCTAACAGCTGATAGGGATACACATAACAGGCGCCACCAGGGAATTTTCCAAAAAAACATGTCAAGCGTTTTTTCGCTGAATAGTTACAATCCATTAACATAGCCGGCTCAGGTAAGGGTTGAACTTTTTTGTTCTTCTTTTCTGCAATACGAACGGTTAATTCATTTAATATTTCCCAATCGTGTTTTGATCCTTTATCTGCTGCTATGACCACTTCATTAAAACGGACCGTATTGCGCGTCGCAAAGCGGAAAAAAGCCAAATCAAAATGGTCATGTTCCAAAGGCGCTGTGGGCGGCAAAATAATATCAGCGTGACGGGTAGTTTCATTAATATAAAAATCAATAGCCACCATAAAATCAAGGCTCTCAAGTGCAGCGTCGAGTTTTACGCCATTGGGAGCAGAGAGCACAGGGTTACCGGCCATGGTGATAAACCCTTTAATCTGGCCATCACCGGGTGTCAACATTTCTTCTGCCATCACCGTTGCGGGCAGCTCGCCTGAAAAAGAAGGCAGCCCACTCACGCGAGAGTGCTTGCGAGCAAAATTACCTTTACCACTTTCTCCTGGCTTAACATACCCCACTGCAGGATGAGTCACCAACGTTCCGCCCACAACATCTAGATTGCCACATAAAACATTGATCACTTGAATAGCCCAATTACAGAGGCCACCGTATTTTTGAATAGATATGCCCGTCCGGCCATAACAAATTGCGCGCTCGGTAGAAGCAAGCTTTCGCGCCATTTGCTGAATGTCTTCTACCGCTATTCCGGTTATATCGCTCACTTTCTCTGGGCTAAAAGCCTTTGCTACATCCTTTACCGTATCCACATCGGCTAGGTACGGGGACAGATGTGTAGTGACCAGAAGATCTTCTTCAAAAAGCGTATTTATAATTGCAAACAATAAAAGCGCATCACTGCCAGGACGCACAAAGTGGTGAGCATTCGCTATCGCAGCAGTTTCCGTGTGACGCGGATCAATCACCACAAGTTCGCCACCTCGTTTTTGCAGTGCCTTCACCCGTGCGGGAAAATCGGGCACCGTCCATAAGCTTCCATTCGACGCCATAGGATTAGCCCCAATCATCAAAAAATAATCACAATTGTCTATATCGGGGATGGGAATTAAAAACTGATGGCCATACATAAAATAACAAGCCATTTGTAAAGGCAACTGATCTAAAGACGTGGCAGAAAATTGGTTTTTAGTTCTTAATATTCTAGAAAAAGGCGCACCATGGGTAAGCGATCCATAATTGTGTACATTCGGGTTTCCAAGATAGATCCCAACCGCATCATTGCTATATTTATTTTGTGTTTCAACTATCTTAGTGGCCACCCATTCAAAGGCCTCTTCCCAGTCTATGGATTCCCATCGATCACCGATTCTTTTCATCGGTCCATGCAATCGATTAGGGTCCTCTTGAATATCTTGTAGGGCAGTGCCTTTCGGGCAAATAAAACCACGACTCAAAGGATCTTTTTTATCCCCTTTGATGGAGAGAATTTTCTTGCCTTCAGTCTTAATCTCAAGCCCACAGATCGCTTCACACAAGTTACACGCCCGATAATGATACTGAATTTCAGTCATACTAGATCACTCCTTAAGTTCCGTAATGGTGACATAAAGCTGCGTAATAATGACATACCATCTGGTCACAATTCTGTTCATTACGGTACAGCCGTTTTGCTGTAGAATAAGGCCGTTAGCACGGCTTGCAGCGGGCGTAACAATGATCGGGGCAACAACAATGGACATGAAAAGTTGTTTGAATGAAGATGAATTGCGATATTTTCTCTCGAAAAGCGATGCACATGCTTTTGGGATGTTCATTTTTACCTGGCTTTCTATTTTTATTGTTTTTTTCATTGTCTATCAGTGGACCAATCCGCTGACCCTTTTTCTGGCCGTTGTATTGTTGGCTGGACGACAGTTAGGCTTAGCGGTCTTAATGCATGAGTGTGGCCATAATACCTTGTTTAAAACCAAAAAGTATAACCCCCTTTTTGGCCAGTGGTTTGCCGCCAATATGGTTTTCGCCGATTTGCCCAGTTATGCCCGGGGCCATTTAAAACATCATAAATTTGCGGGTACGGAAAACGATCCTGATTTGAACAACTATAAGAATTACCCCATCAGTTCTGACAGTTTTAAACGAAAAATAAAAAGAGATCTGACGGGTAAGACGGGTATCAAATTATTGCAGGTGGTGTGGCGTGGCCTCAAAGCTTACGGCAACGTAGAAACACGACATAATGCAAAACCGTTTGTACAAGAGGTATTGGTCCAATTCCTCTTTTTCACTGCCTTGAGTATATTAATGGCCCCTTGGCTATACCTGCTCTGGATTGTTTCTTATATCACCACCTATATGGTGGTGGTGCGCTTAAGGCAAGTGGCCGAGCACGGCGCTGTACCGAATCTGTATGACGATGACCCCCGCAATAATACCCGAACAACAATACCTAACGGCTGGGAAAGATTAATTTTCGCACCTAATTATGTGAACTATCACCTTGAACATCATTTTATGGCAGGTGTACCCGCCTATAGATTAAAGGCACTACATAAATTACTAAAGAGCCGCGGAGCCTTTCAGAATACGCCCATTGTTTACGGATACAGAGCCGCCCTAGGAGCAACTATTAAGTTTTGAATTGATGTGGCATTGAAACCTACTCTCCAAACCGATCCTTTATCCACGCAACAACTTCCTGCATCAACTTAGCCACATCTGGTGCGGATTGTGCCCCAAACTCCGGTTCGAAATAGTGATTCGCTTCAAACTCCATAAAGGTGCGATCCGTTGAGGTCACTGCTTTCCATATTTCTTGGGCTTGGCTAGGATATATTTCCTTAACCCGCTTAGCATTTGCCACAAAAATAGGTACATCTAAGGTGGCAATGGATTCGACCAAATTAGCGTTGGAAGAAAGGCCCGACCAAGTTGACAACCAGGCTTGTGGCGACAGCACTCGCGCAAAGCCAAGATACTGCATGTTCATTAAATCAGGCCGGTCACTGAGTAACGAACCATAAGGCCGTGTGGAAGGATCGAGACTGGGGTCGGTATATTTAAGATTCGCCATGGTGCGATAGATCACCATGACTTGTTCTAGCGCCGCTAATCGGCCTATTTTTTGTTTCTCCATAAAAGACTTTTGCTGCGATGAATGATAGAGACGATCATTCTCCTTGGCCTCTGCGATCATAGCGCGAGCCACATCATCTAACTTTTGCACCCGTGCAAGTTGCGCTTTCCTATATTCAGTTATAAACAATTCAGAATAACGAGAAGGCGAAGGTGGCTCTCTGAACCCATTCGCCTCATCGTACATATCCAACTCTGGATTTGTTGAGCGAGGGTCTTCTTCATCCATCACAGACGGATCAATGGTTTCGCTTAGCACCGCCCCTTGACCTTTATGAGCACTAATTGCCATAAACGCATCTGCTGGAATCAGATCCACATTATTCAGTTTAGTCGCATCACCCGCTGGCGTATAAGCAATTCGCTCACCCTTGGGCAACATTGCTTGAGATTGAAATAATGCGGATAACGATCCGCCACCTGAGTTACCAAATAAAACCACAACCTCGGCACCGGCTACTTCTTTCAGATATTGAACACCTGCATTTACATCCAATATCAATTGCTCGTGTATCGCAGTGGTATCATTATTAAAACAGCGAGAGTTAAGACCCAGCACACTAATATGTTCATTTACCAATGGCGGAATACAATAGTGTCGAGAAAAATCTACGCGAGGATGAATGGCAAGAACGGCTACTTTAGATCGTGGCTGTTCTTTATGGCTATAGAAAATTCCTTCACAGGTTCTTAAATCCACCGCTTTCAGTTGCACCGGTTTAGCAACAACGTGATCTTCAAGCGCTCCTTTATAAGCAAACGGCAAACCTAACCAATAGGTGTTAGAGATTGTAAATCAAGTATTAGGAATCAATATCAAAGGTTAAACCAGTTGGGAAATATCATATTCCCCGTGAAAATCGAATGATAGTGATAAAATAAGAAACCTATCTAATTACTAAAATTATTTAACATAAGAGATTCTTCGTTCTGTCACTAACTCTAATTAAGCATGTAATACATGCTTAATTATCTTCAATATATAGTTATTTTTTCATTACGAGGTATGTGAGAAAGTTAAA
>JAESQG010000537.1 GCA_016765265.1 Pseudomonadales bacterium
AGAAGACACCCTTTCATCTATGCCTCGGCTATCCCTTTTGGATTGTGCTTTTACTTATCCTTTTCTCCTCCTGAGGGGCTTTCGCAAATTCAGCTTTTTTCTTGGATGCTAATTTGGAGTTCATTGACACGTTGTTTTATGACCTTGTATCACGTACCTCACCTGGCATTGGGGGCGGAATTATCTAATGATTATGCTGAAAGAACCCGAGTTTTTGCCTTTAGCTCTTTTTTTGGTTTTTTTGGCGCAGCGCTAATGTTTGTTCTGGCCTATAGCGTGTTCTTCACAAAATCTGCTGAATTTCCTAACAACCCACAACTAGACCCTTCTGGGTACGAACCCATGGCTCTTGTCTTTAGCACGATTATAGTTGTATTTATCTTTATCAGTGGGATAGGTACGCATTCCAGAATTCCGTATCTAAACGTAAGCGATTCACACGCATCCTTCTCCTTTAAAAGACTATTGGAGGAGCTTAAAGAAGCACTGAATAATCCGCATTTTAAAAATCTATTTATTGGAATACTCTTCTTTTTCATATCAAGAGGTGTTGAAGGCAGTCTTAGCATTTACATGGGGACATTTTTTTGGAAGCTGGGAGATAAAGCGTTAGTTGTGCCTATGGTTCTGTTATTTGGCGTGATGATGGGTGTACCGATTTGGGCTTCGTTTTCAAATAAGGTGCAGAAAAAAACAATGTTTCTATCCGGCCTTATTGTTTTCGGACTGCTATCAACAGGAACACCTTTACTAAAAATTGTGGGCTTCTTTCCTGACAATAGCAGTGACTTTTATCTTCCAACGATAATGATCTTGACGCTCATATCGGCTTTAGCCGTAGCTGGGCCAGTGGTAGCTAACGGGGCGATGCTTGCCGATATCGCTGATCAACATGAATTGAAAACTGGGAGAAGACAAGAAGGTATTTTTTTCGGCGCTATGGCTTTCTCATCGAAAGCATCTCATGGTTTAGGAGCAGGGATTAGCAGCTTGGGTCTTTGGGCCATTTCTTTTCCAACACAGATAAAAGAAGTGAGCGTGATTGATGATAACACCATTACTTATTTGGGCATTCTCGCAGGACCAAGCACCTTGATTATCATGCTCATCGCATTGATTTATCTTAATCGCTACAATCTCACCAAAGAGATACATGCAGACATCAAGTTGCAGCTGGCGGAAAAGAGGAGCCCAACTACTCAACCACGGGAATCATGACGCCTCAAGCATTAGCAATCTATACAACATATTGTAATTCTAGTTAATAAGACCGGGAGCGCAAAATTGATTGAAAGTACATATACCCTTTCCCTCTAATTCGCCTCATAAGTATCTCGACGAGCCTCAGGCCCTTTCATTTCTATTGTAATGGATTCAGAGGCTTTATTATAACTAAGGAGCACACCGACCAAATCTTCAAAGTCAGGACTGACCTCTTTTTTCTGCTTCTCAATATTACTATCGGTATACCTTGGCATTATCTTATCGTGAGTCGATATCTGTTTTTTCACGTAACTAACCTGACTATCATCCCCCCAAAAATAGTAGTCAACCACATCCTTACGGGGGTCCCACACTCTTGAGCCATCAACATACTTATAGTCAGCGCTAACGATCGTTGTTTGTAGCTTTACAGGAGTACCCCATGCTTTGATGCGCTGATCTATAATAATCTTTCCTTTAACTTCAGCATCTGGCGGCGCCGATGATCCGTTTCTTTTCGCCTGAATCTGCAAAACAGTATTTGAACCCAATTTTTGCGCTGCAAAAACAAACGCTACGTCCCAACCACTAAGGTCATCAACCTGCCAATAATCTGATACTAGGTAGGAAGTACAACCCGTACATCGACGATGAGTTTTGCCTATTCTTATCCTACCTTCGAATCGTTTCTTCAATTCGTCTTGCTTCATTCCTAATTGCAGACCAAGAAACTCATGTTTAGGTAATTTATCTGATGAACACCCTGCTATGGCTGAGATTAGGAAAAAAAGTGTTACTGCTACGATTAGGTTCCAAGATCTCATTAAGCTATCCCCTTTTCTTAATTGATGATTCGCAATAGATTTATAATGTAGTGAACTTTCCCCCCTACCTTAACATTCGGTGGCTGGGAAAATAAGAACAATCAACTGTCGTACTAGAAAAGATACCAATATCGGCTATTCATGCCTGACCAGACCAACGCACCAAGCTAATATACTGTTTTAAAAGATAATATTATCTATTTTCATTGAAAATATGGCTAATCTCTCCGACAAGACTGATTGATATACATACTACTTTCTGCTAAAAACTTAGTTAGTGGTAGATAAGTACTTCATACTATCTACCACTAAAATGAATTTTACTCTATTATGTGGTAGATAGGACATGTACTTTATCTACCACCTTAAGGAATATAATTAAAAAAATGAGACCCTTTTTTGGACGAAAAAACGAGCTTGAAAAGCTCAGATTGTTAACAAAAAAGTCTAGCGCTAGTTTGGTTGTCATTCGGGGTAGACGTCGCATTGGTAAAAGTCGCTTAGCCGATGAATTCGCTCAATCATATAATAAACTTCATTTTTCAGGACTACCTCCTTCTGAACAACTCTCGGCAGCGGCTCAGCGTGAAGAGTTTGCACAAAGTTTATCAATTCAATGCAATGTTAGACCTCCTAGATCTGATGATTGGACTGAACTATTCTGGCATCTAGCGGAACAAACAAAGAAAGGTCGTTACGTCATTATTCTGGATGAAATCAATTGGATGGGGAGTAAGGACCCTACATTTTTAGGCAAGCTTAAAAACGCTTGGGATCTTTATTTTTCAAAAAATAAAAAAATCATTATGATTTTATGTGGTTCAATGTCGTTATGGATAGAGGAGAATATTGTCCAAAGCTCCGGATTTATGGGAAGAATATCCTTATATCTCCACCTCAAAGAATTAAGCTTGAATGATTCAGCTGCATTTTGGGGCGCACGTCGATACAGAACCTCTCCCTATAACATCTTTCAATTGCTTTGCATTACAGGAGGTGTTCCCCGCTATTTAGAAGAAATTATTCCAGAGCAAAGCGCCGAAGAAAACATCATGCGATTGTGCTTCGAGCCAGACGGATTCTTATTTAGCGAGTTTGAACACATTTTTCACGATCTATTCGGCCGTAGAAGGGATATTTGTCAGAGACTAGTGATGGCCCTTTCTCAGGGTCCCAAATCCTTGAACGAACTATACGACGACCTCGATATCACAAAAACAGGTAAGATCGTCAACTATCTAAATGATCTTGAACAATCAGGATTTATTAGGAGAGATTACAGTTGGAATTTTAAAAACGGTAATGAAACTCGTGTCAGTCGCTTTCGACTTAGTGACAATTATCTGCGATTCTACCTAAAGTATATCTCTCCCAAAAAGCGCCAAATTGAAGGAAGGACGATTTCAAGTGTCCCGAATTTTAACAGTATATTAGGCCTTCAGTTTGAGAACTTGGTCCTCAGTAATCGAGAAATCATCTGGAAAGCCATTAACGTGAAAAAAAGTAGTATTATTAATGACAACCCCTACCTACAAACTGCAACGGCGAATCGGACAGGTTGCCAAATTGATTATCTCATACAAACATCCAACTCCAACTTATACTTATGTGAAATAAAGTTTTCAAAAAATAAAATTGGTAAAAATATTATTCGGGAAATTGAGAAAAAAACAGAAGCTCTAAAGGTGCCTAAGGCCACCTCCATTAAACCTGCTTTAATTCATGTGAACGGTGTAACCGAAGAACTTTTAGAGTCAAATTATTTCGATTGGATAGTCGATTTTAGCTTGGCAATAAGCACTTAAAAGTTTGTTTTATTTTAGACGCAAATTCAATAAACCCCTCTACCTGCATTCAAATTAGCTACTTAGCGAACTTGAATGCAGGTATCTATAGATTTCTCAACTTATTCCGATTTCGTAAATAACAACCAACAAATCTAACTCTGCATGATTGCCTTACTGTCTTTTAAACCCTGTATTTCTTTATCATCAAAACCCCAGTCAGAGAGTACTGCAACTGTATCTTCGCCTGGAGCTGAAGAAGGTTTTGGAATATCACTAGGGGTTCGATCAAATCGAGGTGCAGGTGCAGGTTGCATAATACCGCCTATCTCAACGAAGGTATTTCTATCCACGTTGTGGGGGTGATTAATACTCTCCTCCATATTTAGAATCGGTGCAAAGCACACATCACTGCCTTCCATAATGTCACACCACTCCGTCCGGGTTTTGCTTAGGAATATCGCTGTCAGTTTCTCCTTCATTATGGCCCAGCCGGACTCATCCAATTGTTTAGGCAAAGAGGCATCTTCTGCAAGTCCTGATTTTTCCAACAACTCCTGATAAAACTTGGGCTCAATGGAGCCTACAGAAATATAATTATCATCTTTGGTTTTATAAACCGTATAAAAATGCGAACCGCCGTCGATCATGTTTGTGCCACGCTCTTCTGACCACCTACCCATACCCTTCATGCCATAGAACATCGCCATTAGTGAAGCAGAACCATCGGTCATGGCGCAATCCACCACTTGTCCTTTACCCGATTTCTGCGCCTCAATTACGCCAGCTAAAACCCCCATGGCTAAATAGAGCGCGCCGCCGCCAAA
>JAESQG010000538.1 GCA_016765265.1 Pseudomonadales bacterium
AGATGAGGTGTTTACGAATAAGGATGACCCCCAACAGCATATAGCCTTAGGCAGTGTTAAGTCTCAAATTGGGCATCTAAAAGCAGGCGCGGGTATTGCCGGTTTTATTAAAGTATCATTGGCGTTGCACCACAAAGTGCTGCCACCTACCATCAATATCACTAAACCAAACCCTAAATTAAATATCGAGGACACTGCATTCTACTTAAATACCGAGCCACGTCCGTGGTTGCCAGCAGAAGATGGCAGTCCGCGTCGGGCCGGTGTCAGTGCTTTTGGTTTTGGTGGCACCAACTTTCATTTTGCCGTGGAAGAGTATAAACCAAACCTATTACCGAAAAGCCGTCTTAATACCGTTGTGCAATCTTCATTGATACATGCGGAGAGTGCGGTAAAACTAGCTGAACTTTGTCAACAACATCTTGGTAAGCTAAAGGATGAAAATAGTCTCAACGGCTATCAAGAATTCCTTACTGCTACCAAGATAAATGGATGCCCTGAAAACCATGTGCGAGTTGGTTTTGTATCGGAAAATAGAGGTGAGGCCACCAAGTTATTAGAGTTGGCTGCGAAAACAGTTTCGGCTAAGCCGGATTCTGATCATTGGGAAATGCCTCAAGGTATCTATTACAGAAATGCCTCCTTAAACATAAAAGGTAAGGTTGTTGCGCTATTTTCTGGGCAGGGCTCTCAGTATCCCGGTATGGGGGGGGATCTAACCTCGAACTTTACTGAATACATGAATGCTGCTGGCAAGATGGATGGCATTTTTATCAAGGCGGGGAAGGGGCGTTTGTCTGATAGGGTACACCCTATTCCTGTTTTTGAGGCGGTAGACCGCTCATTTCAAGAGCGAGAGTTACAACAAACACAATACGCGCAACCTGCTATCGGTACCTTTAGTGTCGGTAGTTATAAGATTTTTGAAAAAGCGGGTTTCAAACCTGATTTCGTTGCAGGGCACAGTTTTGGTGAATTGACGGCCTTGTGGGCTGCCGGTGTTATTGGTGAAAATGATTGTTTCAAATTGGCTTTCGCTCGAGGTCAAGCCATGGCAGCACCGGATGATGATAATTTTGACGCGGGCAGTATGTTGGCGGTAGTGGGTGATATTTCAGGATTGACGGAAATGTTGAAACAATACCCCGATGTAGTTAAAGCTAACAATAATTCCAAAACCCAGGTGGTGCTTGCGGGCCCTGGCAAAGACATTGTCAAAATACAGGAGCTATTGCAAAATAAGGATGCGATTCAAGGTAAAGAGTATAAAGCTATACCGTTACCTGTTTCCGCGGCTTTTCATACCCCGTTAGTAGAGCATGCTCAGAAGCCTTTTGCGGATGTAGTGCAAAAAGTTAACTTTAAAGCACCCACCATTCCCGTATATTCCAATACTACAGGTGATGTTCATCCTAAGAGTGGTAAAGCGATTAAGAAAACCTTAAAAGACCATATTTTAAAGCCAGTCAATTTTAAAGATGAAATCGAGACGATTTATAATGATGGTGGTTCTATCTTTATAGAGTTTGGTCCCAAAAATGTGTTAACCAAACTAGTGGATAATATTCTCGATGATAAACCGCATCTAGCCGTCGCTGTTAATGCCAGTAACAAGAAGAGCGCGGATAGGCAGTTACGTCAGGCAGTATTGCAATTGGCCGTGGCCGGTCTTTCACTGACTGATGTTGACCCTTATATGTCTGAAATGCGCATCACCAATACTGAAAAACCAAGTCCAATGAAAATTGAGCTAGGCGCGCCAAATTATGTTAGTGACAAGACTGCAAAAGCATTTGAAGACTCGCTGAATGATGGTTTTAAAATTACACAGGCAAAACCAATACCTGCTGTGGCACCCCCTCCCGTAGTGCCCATAGTCACAAATAAGGCAGTAGAAAAACCAGTAGAAACAACCCAAGCAGTTACTCCAGTTGCTGAAGCACCGTCTTCAGTTGGGGTCCCTAAGGCGAAATCAATAATGACCGAAGATTCAAACTATGCGCCAGTTCAATCAGTTAATAGTATTAATGCTGATAGAGTGGCGGAGAGTATAGAAAACAGCTTAACCCAATTTTACCGACATCAAAATGAAACATTAAAAGTGCATGAGCAGTACTTGGAGAGTCCTAAAGAGTATTCTCAAACATTTGCTACCTTAATGCAGCAACAAATGAGTTTGTTGGCAGATAATCCTGGGCTAGAAATGCCTGCGAGTATTGAGCGTAGCATGACGATGTTTCATCAGCATCAATCAGATACCTTACGAGTGCATGAGCGGTATTTAGATAATCAAGCGGATGCCACTAGCCAAACCCTTGATGTGATGAAGGAGCAATACTCCGTGCTGACGGGAATTTCTGCAGGCACCGGTAGTTTAGTCGGAGCTAATGCGGTTACCATAAGTCCTTCTCCCGTTAAAGCATTACCTTCTAGAGTAGTGCAGCCAACAGCTGTGGAGACGCAAATTGCACCTAAAGTGGTTCAGCAGCCCGTACAGCGATCTATACAAGAACCTATACAACAATCCATACAACCACCCGTGAAACCAGCAGTACAACAAGTTATCGAAAAACCTGCTGAACAACCGGTTGTAACAAGCAATACTAATTTTGCAGCAGAAATCAAAGCGAGCATGCTGGAAGTAGTAGCTGAGAAAACAGGTTATCCCGTTGAGATGCTAGAGTTTGATATGGATATGGAAGCCGATCTCGGTATCGATTCCATTAAGCGTGTTGAAATCCTCGGCACTGTTCAAGAAGAATTCCCCCAGTTGCCTGAAATGAATCCTGATGAATTGGCCGAGCTGAGAACGTTGGGTCAAATCGTTGACTATATGGAAGCTCAAATAGGAGATGCACAGCCTACGACGGTTGCAAGCACTACTCGTGCGCCAGTACCAGCTGCTCCTGCAGCGAGTGGTGATACCACTGCTGTTGTCGCTCAACTGACCGATGTTATGTTGAAGGTGGTTGCCGAGAAAACGGGTTACCCCACCGAAATGCTGGATCTTGATATGGATATGGAAGCCGATCTGGGTATCGATTCTATTAAACGTGTAGAAATTCTCGGTACAGTACAAGAAGAGTTTTCGGATCTACCCGAAATGAATCCTGATGAATTGTCAGAGTTACGCACTCTGGGACAAATCATTGATTATATGAAGTCACATCTTGGCAGTGTATCCGCAGTAACGGTTGGGGTGGCTGTTGCAGCAGTCGCATCACCAATTCCAGCTGAGGGTGTTGCTGGTATCGATGTAGCCACGTTAACGGAGACCATGCTCTCTGTAGTAGCTGAAAAAACCGGTTATCCCGTTGAGATGCTCGACCTGAGTATGGATATGGAAGCTGATCTGGGTATCGATTCCATCAAAAGAGTTGAAATACTGGGTACAGTGCAAGAAGCCTTTCCTGATTTTCCTGAATTGAATCCTGACGAGATGTCCGAGCTTAGAACGCTGGGTGAAATTGTTGATAATATGAATTCGCAACTTGTTGCGTCTGCTGGAACCGCTGCTCCGGCTACAGTAGCAACTTCAATAGCAACTTCAATAGCAACTACAGCACCTGTTACCGCTACACCAACCGCAACTTCGACGGCGTCCGTTATCGATGTGTCCAAGTTAACTGACGTTATGTTAGCAGTTGTAGCAGAGAAGACAGGTTATCCTGTCGAGATGTTGGAACTCGATATGGATATGGAAGCAGATTTAGGTATTGACTCCATTAAGCGAGTAGAGATTTTGGGTACGGTGCAGGAGGAGTTTCCTGGTTTACCGGAAATGAATCCTGAAGCGATGGCTGAAATGCGGACCTTGGGGCAAATTGTTGATTATATGAAATCGACAGTAGAGTCAGGCGGAGGCGAAGCTATTAGTACTGTTACGGCGGCAGTAGCGGAAACAGCCACCGGAGTGAGTGTCGATTTGGAGAGCCTGAAAGACACGATGATGAACGTAGTGGCCGAGAAAACAGGTTACCCCGTAGAGATGTTAGAACTCGATATGGATATGGAAGCGGATCTGGGGATAGATTCAATCAAACGAGTTGAAATTTTAGGTACGGTACAAGAATCATTTCCAGCATTACCTGAGATGAATCCTGATATTTTAGCGGAGCTGAGAACATTGGGCGAGATAGTCGATTCAATGGAGCATCAATTAAATGGCGGTAGTGCTTCCGCTGCACCGGCTAATGTAGCTGTCCAAACTGAGGAGAGCCCCGTTGTAAAAAAGCCGTTAAGCCCTGGAGTCAGTAGTGGTGTCCCCAGGGTTAAGTTAATTTCAAATCCAGATCAACTGCTATTACCGATTGCAGGAAATAGAAGTTGTTTGATCACAGACGATGGCACTACTTTAACGACTGAGCTAGCGGATGCGCTGTGTCGTGTTGGTCATACGGTGGTGGTTTTGCGTTTCCCTCTTGATATGGTGGCTGAGCGTAGCCAGCTAGGAGAGGGTATTGCGCAAGTTGAACTTAAAAATATGGAAGAAGATCATCTGGTTGATGTGCTCAATGTAGTTAATGAAGAGATGGGGCAAGTGGCTAACTTTGTTCATCTCGACGCCAGCTATCAGGTAGGTGAGCAAGGTGGATTGGATTATTCCGAACGTAAGAAACTGGTTCTTCAACATGTATTCTTGTTGGCTAAACATTTAAAGCCAGCGTTAAATACGCCTGCAGATGTGGACGGTAGCCAGGCGCGTAATACATTTATAACCGTAGCTCATTTAGATGGTCGTTTGGGTTATGGAGATGGCAAGTTTTCTGTCGTTGGTGGTGGATTCTTCGGATTAACCAAAACAATGAACTTGGAATGGCCTGCTGTATTTTGCCGAGCTATAGATATACATCGCAATATTGCGGGCTCTGATGCGGCTGCCATAGTGTTAGCTGAGATGTTAGCAGCGGATATAAATCATGTTGAAGTCGGTTATACCAAGGAAGGTCGTGCAACTTTAGAAGCGATGCCAGTCACTACTATACCCGCTGCAGGGAACCAAATTGATGGTGATTCTGTATTCTTAGTAAGTGGTGGTGCAAAAGGTGTCACCTCGCAATGTGTTATAAAGCTAGCACAAGCTTATCAAAGCAAATTTATTTTGTTGGGCCGCTCTGAGTACACGGGAGAGGATCCCGCATGGGCTGCCGATTGTACGGATGAAACGGAATTAAAGAAACGTGCCATGGCGGTATTGAAGGAAGCGGGAGAAAAGCCCACGCCTGTTAAGGTGCAAGGTATCCTACGACCTGTGTTTTCACAGCGTGAAATAAGTTCAGTTTTGAATGCTATTAGCGTAGCAGGTGGTACTGCACTTTATCTTAGCTGTGATGTGACTGATGCTACTTCAGTACAGCAACAACTGGCCGCGGCAACAACGCAATTGGGCGCAATTACAGGCGTTATTCATGGCGCTGGGGTATTGGCGGACAAGCTCATTGAGAAGAAAACGATAGCTGATTTTGAAGCAGTCTATTCCACTAAAGTAAATGGCTTAGGCTCTATTTTACAAAACGTGGATGAGGCACAGCTTAAACATTTGATCTTGTTTTCTTCAGCTGCCGGCTATTTTGGCAACGCGGCGCAATCAGATTACTCCGTTGCCAATGAAATCCTGAATAAGACCGCAATGAACTTTAAGGCGCGATACCCAGATTGCCACGTCATCTCCTTTGACTGGGGTCCCTGGGATGGTGGGATGGTGACGGCGCAACTGAAGAAATTGTTTGAAGCTCGTAATATTGAAGTGATCCCCATGGAAGGCGGAACACAATTGTTTGTAGACAATTTATCATCAGAATCCAATGATGCAAATCAGATTTTGGTAGGTAGCACCATGGAATTTGATGTGGGCGAGTCGGACTCAACACTGAAAACCCATCGACTGGCACGATCCATCACTATAGAAGATAACCCTTTCTTGCTAGACCACACACTAGGTGATAACCCGGTAGTACCCATGGTTTTTTCTGCATCGTGGATGGTGGACGCTGTTGAAGGGTTTTATCCCGGATATCACTTTAGCTCGATGGCAGACTTGCGGCTGTACAAAGGTATCGTGTTGGATGAGTCCGTGGCTACGCACTATTTTCTCGATATCGAAGAATTAGAAAAAGGTGACACTCTTAGGATAAAAACCTCGATCTGGAGTGAAGCCGATAAACGAGTTAATCATTATGCGGCGGAGATTTCGCTGTCTCGCCAGAGTATACCGAGCCCGGTAACTTCCGCCATGAATCTGGGTGAAGCCGGCGGCGTTGATGGACCGATACTGTACTGTGACGGCACCTTGTTTCATGGGCCAAAGTTCCAATTAATAAAGAGCCTAGTTAATTGCAGTAACAAGCAATTAACGCTTCTTTGTAAAGCACCGAGTAACACCGGCGCAACTCTGGGCCAATTTACTTCTCATGCAACAAATCCACTTATTGCGGATCTTAACTTTCAGGCGATGTTAGTTTGGGTGCGTAAAGACAGTGATTGTGGAAGCTTGCCTTCTAGCGTCGATAAGATTGAGCAATTTGAGACGATACCCGAAGGGCAGGAATTTTATCTTACCTTAGAAGTGAAGGAGACAACCTTACGAAAAATGGTGGCGAATATCCTGCTACACGATGTTAATGGGAAAATTTATAGTCGATTTACGGGGGCAAAAGTGACCGTTAGCAAAGAACTGAATCAACTATTCCAAGTGTCCACATAGGATAAGGGCTCAGATGTCGCTATGAGTCACAATAAAAATTGCCGTGGAAAGAGATCATAGAAGTGGATACCCCTAAATATTCTATCGCAGGCATGGGTGCTTGTATTGGAGCCGCAGAAGGCTTAGATATGTTGGATCAAATGATCTTTGATGGTGTTCAAGGATTTTCTACCCGTGAGGTGAACGGTGCCACTCTATTTGGGGGATTTCTGACGATAGAACATTTAGACGATGAGTCTGATTTAAACCTTCTGGAAAAGGTGGTAGGTGATGCGATTACCGATACTAACTCTAGCTTATCTCTAAAAGATTGTAGTTTGATCTTGGTGTCAAGTAAAAGTGAAAACAAGATTAGTGATTTGTTTAAAGGCGAATGTAAGGATTTTCATAAGTTCGACACATTCGCTGAGGCCTTAAATGCGACCGCCGAGCTTCAAAATAGCAGCGACAGCAAAGCAATGGTTATCGCCGCAATTGACCGAATGAATAACAAATTTCTACAGTCAGAAAATTTGCTAGAAAAAGAACCCCGATTACAACAGCAAGAAAATCCTACGCTAGTATTTGATGAGTCTAACCCCAAAGGATTGTTAGGTGAGGGTGCAGCGGCAATTGTTTTAGTTAGAGAGCCAACTACGTCAGCACCGGGCTACTCATCCATGCCTCGTTTCTATGCCTCTATTGAGGCACAGGCACTCGATGATAGAGGCAATGATGGGCAACAGAAGAACTTAGAGGTTCAAGCTAATCAGGCTCACATTAAGAGAATTTCGCAAAATTCGCTTTCACAGAGCGGTATTGTTGCAGCGGATGTGCATTATCTCGAGGTGTCCGCAGGAGGAGATGAAAGAATAGATAAAGAGGAGCTAGCGGGATTGATGTCTATTTATGGGCAGGTTGAATCCGATAGCTCGTCACCTCAGTCAGATAGTCTTAACTGTGCTGTGGGCAGTGCAAAAACAAATTTTGGAGAGACTAATCATGTCTCCAGTTTATTAGCTATCGTTAAGACCAGCCTTTGTTTGTACCATCGATATTTTCCAGGAACACCTGCTTGGACCGGCCCGGGAGATAAAGCTCAATGGAGTGGAAGTGGACTTTACGTGCCCAGTGACGCTCGTAGTTGGTTTGTAGAACAAGAAACACCCCAGCGAAATGCTGCGGTGAGTTTGGTGGAAGGGGATAGATATTCCCATGTGATTCTTTCCGATAGATTATCGCCCTCGCAGCGTCACAATCAATACCTGGCTCAAGTTTGCTGTTCAGTGTTTCCTGTACTTGGGGATTCAGAATCGGAGTTGTTAGAAAAACTAGATCAGTTGATGAATGACATTCAGCATCAAGATATAAAAGCGACTGCGTTGCAGTATTATCAAAGTGCTGAACAAACATCAGCTAAACAAACATCAGCTAAGCAATATGCGGCTATGATATTAGGTGAAAATAAGGCCACTATACAAAAAGAAATTGAATCGATAATAAAAGGGATTAGTAAAGCCTTTATTGAACAGGGTGAAATAAAGACACCGAAGGGAAGTTATTTTACAGCAGCGCCACTGGGGTATGAAGCAGAGGTCGCTTTTATGTACCCAGGAGTAGGCAGTTCTTATGTGGGCCTGGGACAGAAGATATTTCACTTATTTCCCTCTGTTTACGAAACAGCGGTTACCATGACTTCCAGCCTAGGTCGTGTGCTGAAAGAAAACCGTCTTTATCCCCGTAGCCAACATCTATTGAGTTTCAAAGAAAAACGAAAAATCGATACAGATCTACATAGTGATCTGGATTCCATAGGTGAAACCGATACGGCCTACTCTGTTGTTTGTACCAAAGTAATGATGGATGTTTTTGGCGTTAAACCCTCAATTGCTTTTGGTTATAGTATGGTGAGGCAAGCATGATGAGTGCGCTGAGTGTTTGGACGAACCCCGCAGAAGTTGGCGATCG
>JAESQG010000539.1 GCA_016765265.1 Pseudomonadales bacterium
AGACCATCTTATTTTGGTTCTAAATGATTCCATAACCTTGGTTTAGCATGAAAATTCGATTTCAACCAATCCTCATGATATCATCGCCTTAGAATTAATCCCCAGCACAGGTTCGCAAGGAAAGAATAAAGACAGTCATAGTTGTTATTTTTATAAAAAAATATACTCAAATGAATTAGGTGAAGATTTAAGGGTTTCTTTTAGTTTGAGAATATTATTTGATGATGGATCGAATATAGATCTAACACGAAAAATAGACATCGATAGTGTAAATGGATCCAAGAGATCTAATGACCTTTGGGATATTTTGATGGGTGTTTAGTGTGGCCACAGAGGTCCTATAATAGCACTACCCCCCCCTCTATGTCCAATACTACATGGTATTGGACATAGAGGGGGTTATGGACCATACTCTTCCTAACTTGGCCTATTCATAATCTGGATGATTCACAAACAGCGCCTATGGCATTAGCTAAACCCTTTCCACTCTACCCCATCTACAAGGAGCTCGTCGAGTTTGATGAGCGAGATTATTTAGACTTCCGTTCAGTCTTCTCTCAGCACGTGGGATTTAAAAAATGGTGGAAAGACCAATGGATCTGGGGAAAGGAGTTTCTAGAATATATCGGCCGAAATAAATCAGAACATACCTACACTCGATTTCGAAACGAAGTGGAAAGGTTCTTGCTCTGGAGTTTCCTTGTCAAAGAAGAACCTATAACCGAGTATCGCAAGAGTGATGTCCTCGAATACATCGATTTTTGTTGGAAACCGCCAGCAAGTTGGATCTCGACTGAAACCAATGGTCGCTTTACCATGAGCAATGGTAGCTATCGCAATAACAAAAAATGGAAACCTTTTCGTATACAAGCGCCAAAGCACTTGAAGAACAAAACAGTAGATAAGAAAAAGTACCGGCCCTCTCAAGAATCTCTTTCTGCGCTATTTACAGGGATTACGGCATTCTATAAGTATTTAATGGGAGAAGAAATTGCCGTGGGTAATCCCGCGCAAATCGCGAAAAATGATTGTCGGTATTTTTTGGCTGATGCTCAATTAAAACAAGTGAACCGCTTAACCGAAGAACAATGGCAGTACCTCATTAATGTTGCGGTAAAACTTGCCGATTCCGATGCTCGCTATGAAAGATCTCTTTTTATCATCGTCGCTTTAAAAACGATGTTTCTAAGAATATCCGAGCTTTCTGAAAGAGCTGATTGGTCACCGGTGATGGGACATTTTTGGGAAGATGAGAATAAAAATTGGTGGCTTAAGATCTATGGAAAAGGAAGGAAACTTCGAGACACCTCAGTTCCCCCCGATTTCCTTTCATTTCTTGAGCGCTATCGATTGAGTCGAGGGCTTTCCCCTCTTCCAGAAAAAAAGGAAAATACTGTGCTGGTAGAAAAGCTTCGTGGTCAGGGTGGCATGACTGCGCGACATTTAATGCGTTTAGTGCAGGAAGTGATGGATGCAGCATACAAATCAATGAAGAAAGACAAAGGGGAAAAGAAAGCCAAGCAGTTAAAATCAGCTTCGAGCCACTGGCTTCGTCACACCGGAGCCAGCATGGAAATAGAAAGAGGCAGAGCGTTAAAAGACTTATCAGAAGACCTCGGTCACTCTAGTATGGCTACTACTGACACCATTTACGTGCAGACAGAAAGTAAAAAGCGAGCTGCGAGTGGTAGAGATCGAAAAGTAGTTTAATATTTATTCTTCTCCCCTTTAGCATGCAGAATTATATCAAGGTAAATACTTCTATAATCCAATAGCTTACAATCTAATATGCCTGGTTTACGCATGAATACCAGCCGTAACTAGATACCTGGGCACTGTCGAAAATTACTCCTAAAACTTGATTGTGTACGACATATAGCGTACATTTAGTTTGTAGCTAAGGATTGTCATGGGTTTTAAAGACGTTAAAAAGCAAGTTGTAGGGTGTTTAATCAACGGGCATATTCTGCATGAAGAGCGCGACGATATAGACATTAAAAACTTGTTAGCAACCGGAGAAGTTACGATAACTCAAGTGACAGAAATACTGAAAAAAGTACGTGGCGATAGCTATTTGTGCAGCCCGCATCATTGGGATTCAACAATTGATGTTCATGTTGTTAAAGCCAAGAATGCAGGCGAGGACTGGTATATTAAGTGGTACTTTATTGATCCTGATTGCGTATTTATAAGCGTTCATAAAAGTGAGGCGTGAGGTGAAAATATTTAGAGTTGGTGACACCCAAAAGGCAGCTTGTAATCTGTGTAAATCATTTAGCGACGTGACCTTTAAACTAAGGAACGTTCCATTTAGCGACAAAAGCGGTACTGTCAAAAATGTTCTTGTTGGTGTTTGCGATAGTTGTGATTCAGTCGTGGTACTTCCTCACCAGTCTACTCCTGCTGTAAGAAAGCAGTTAGATGTGCAGAGGAAAGCACTAGAAAGCCGTGTGCCTGCGCATATGGTTGATATCCTTAATTTAGCCAGCTATGAATTGGGGGCCGGTGCTGATTTTAATCAGAGTCTAATAAAATATTATATTCATGCGCTTTCCAATGGAGAAATGTCCACAAAACGTATCACTAGGTTTTTAGATAGTGATCTAGCAAAAGGTGAATCAGAAAAACGGATCTCAATTAAAGGGCGATATATAGTTGAGGAATTAGAACGCCTTAAAGTAATTACAAACATTAAACAAACAACAGATTTAATTAAAATTATAGTGTTGAAAATAAATGACGATTTACTTGTTAAAAAGAAACCATTGGTGACCAAACAGCTTAAATGTATCGCCTCAGCAAGCTATTAGATTTCTACTGAAGAGCGATGAAGTCAGTGTGTTTTGAAGAAGAGTAAAAAGGTAGCTGCGAGCGGCAGAGATGGACAAGCCAGTTTAATATTTATTCTTTTTCGCCGCAATTGTAAACTTATTCCAGAGTAATTTAAAACATATCAACAGCTTACAAGGCAAGGTGTCCGTTCACGCGAGAATGCCGGCCGCACCGCATAACTCCCCATCACACGAGTGATCAAAGGATTTAAATTAAGGATGGATCAAACTTAAAATAGTTAAAGTGGCTTTTATGCATACCCCC
>JAESQG010000540.1 GCA_016765265.1 Pseudomonadales bacterium
AATATCTAGTGTATTCCAAAAAGTAATCAATTCTATAAAAAATATGAATTTGTTTTATTTGAGTGATGAGCATATGATTCCCCCAATAAAGTAGGAAACCCCAATGAAATCTGGATATTCAGGAGGATACCGTGGCTAAGACCTTATACGATAAGCTTTGGGAAGCGCACTTAGTGAAAGAGCGTGATGATGGGACTGCATTGATTTATGTGGATCGGCATCTTATTCACGAAGTGACATCACCTCAAGCATTCGAAGGCTTGCGATTGGCGGGAAGAAAGCCTTGGCGAATTGACGCTAACATTGCTACGCCAGACCATAACGTGCCTACCACTATGGAACCAGTAAGTGGAAGCCATAAGCCCAGTGTACGCACTAAGATTGAAGATCCCATTTCACAGATACAGGTTAAAACTCTCGATGACAATTGTGAAGAGTTTGGCATTGTTGAGTTCAAGGTAGACGATGTCCGCCAGGGAATTGTACATGTGATCGGACCAGAGCAGGGAGCGACCTTGCCTGGAATGACTATCGTTCGCGGAGACTCCCATACCTCAACTCATGGGGCGTACGGTGCTTTGGCTCAGGGGATCGGGACCTCAGAGGTCGAGCATGTACTGGCGACTCAGTGTTTAATTCAAAAGAAAATGAAAAACATGCTGGTTCGCGTTGATGGACAATTACAAACAGGTGTAACGGCCAAGGACGTGGCTTTAGCTATTATTGGCCATATTGGTACGGCGGGAGGAACCGGGCACGCCATTGAGTTTGCAGGAGACACCATTGAAAGTTTGAGCATGGAAGGGCGAATGACCTTGTGCAACATGGCCATAGAAGGAGGAGCGCGCTCTGGCATGATAGGAGTTGATGAGGTCACTATCAATTATTTTAAAGGTAGAGCATATTCGCCTAAAGGCGATCAATGGGCTCAAGCGGTCACTGCGTGGCGCGAGTTTAGGAGTGACGACGGTGCTCATTTTGATAAAGTCGTTGAATTAGACGGTAGTAAAATCGCCCCGCAAGTATCTTGGGGTACATCACCTGAAATGGTGATAGGCATTGATGAGCTGCTGCCAGATCCGAGCGAAGAAACCGATCCGGTTAAAGCAGAGGGTATGCGCAGAGCATACACCTATATGGACATGGTACCGGGCAAGAAAATGTCTGATATTGTGCCTGACCGGGTGTTTATAGGATCATGTACTAATTCCAGAATTGAAGACTTAAGAGCAGCGGCAGCTGTTGCCAAGGGTCATAAAGTTTCCGATAAAGTAACCCAAGCGATGGTGGTGCCGGGTTCAGGTCTGGTGAAGAAACAGGCTGAAGAAGAGGGCTTAGATAAGATCTTTACCGATGCCGGTTTTGAATGGCGTGCACCCGGATGTTCAATGTGCCTGGCGATGAATGCAGATCGACTGGGCGACGGCGAGCACTGCGCCTCTACTTCAAATCGAAACTTTGAGGGGCGTCAAGGCTATGGGGGGCGCACTCATTTGGTTAGTCCAGCCATGGCAGCAGCAGCGGCAATAGCGGGTCACTTTGTCGATATCAGACCAAAATCAGAATAGCTAGAGCTAGAACAGATTAGAGAGATGATTAATCATGGATAAGTTTGTGACTTTTGAAGGGTTGGTAGCGCCATTAGATAGAGCTAATGTCGATACCGATCAGATTATTCCTAAGCAGTTTTTAAAATCAATCAAGCGCACGGGATTTGGTCCTAACCTGTTTGATGAATGGCGTTATAGGGATGAGGGCGAACCCGGGCAAGATTGTAGTGGCCGACCGTTGAACGAAGATTTTATCTTGAATCAGTCTCGTTACAAAGGCGCTCAGGTACTCATTACACGACGTAATTTTGGCTGTGGCTCAAGTAGAGAGCACGCTCCCTGGGCGCTATTGGATTATGGTTTTAAAGCGGTAATAGCACCGAGTTTTGCCGATATCTTTTTCAACAACTGTTTTAAAAATGGTTTATTACCCATTGTGTTGTCTGAAGAAGCGATTGAAACACTTTTTCAATCGACTGTGTCTAAAGAGGGATTTACTCTAAGCGTTGATCTAGAGAGTCAGGTAATTGCTAGATCAGGTGCGAAGGACATCACCTTTGAAGTAGATGTGTTTCGAAAATATTGTTTGATAAACGGCTTAGATGACATCAGTCTCACGCTTAAAGATGAGGCTGCCATTAGGCAGTATGAGGACAACTGCCGACAGCATTCGCCATGGTTGTTCGATGCTATTAAATAGAGATATTTTTAAATCTCGAAACACCCTAGAGAGATCCTCAACCTTCTAAACGTATTAAAGAGAATTAAGAGATATGTCACATAAGGTATTGATTATTAACGGCGATGGCATTGGTCCTGAAATCATTGAGGAAGCAACTAAAGTCATTAAAGTCCTCAATGACAAGCATAGCCTTGGTTTGGAGTTCGATCAGGCGATGCTAGGTGGCGAGGCGATTGACGCTACAGGTAAACCCTTTCCTGACGAAACCTTAGAAAAGGCGCTTGCTAGCGATGCCATTTTATTTGGTTCGGTGGGTGGTCCTAAATGGGATAAGGTAGACTCCGCCATTCGTCCTGAAAAAGGCTTATTAGCAATTCGTTCAAGCTTGGGTTTATTTGCAAATTTACGTCCTGCCATATTGTATCCACAGCTGGTGGATGCCTCGTCTTTACGACCAGAGGTGGTGTCTGGTCTGGATATTCTAATTGTGCGGGAACTGACAGGAGGCATTTACTTTGGTCAGCCGAGAGGCATCAGAATCTTAGAGAACGGTGAGCGGGAAGGCTTTAATAGCTATGTTTATCGAGAGTCTGAGATTAATCGCATTGGGAAAGTGGCCTTTGATTTGGCCATGAAAAGAGGCAAGAAAGTGTGCTCTGTGGATAAATCTAATGTGCTTGAAGTGACGGAGCTGTGGCGTGAGCTAATGGATGAAGTAGCGAAGGATTATCCCGAAGCAGAATTGAGCCATATGTATGTGGACAATGCAGCCATGCAGTTAGTGCGCGAGCCCAAACAATTCGATGTCATCGTAACCGGTAATATGTTTGGAGATATTCTCTCTGACCAAGCGGCGATGCTCACAGGGTCTATTGGGATGTTGCCCTCTGCGTCACTGGATGAGAATAGTAAGGGTTTGTATGAGCCATGCCACGGTTCCGCCCCGGATATTGCGGGTCAAAATAAAGCGAACCCGTTGGCTACCATATTATCCGTAGCGATGATGTTTCGATACAGTCTCGATTTAGGTGAGGTGGCGGATGAAATTGAGCGAGCCGTCAGCGGGGTATTAGATCAGGGATATCGCACCGTGGATATTTTAACGCAAGGTTATATTGAGGTGGGCACCAAAGAAATGGGTGATGCTGTAACTGCTCAACTTAAGTAACTGCTCAACTTAAGTAACGGCTCAACCTCCACGGAGATATACAGTACCTTTCTAAAGGGGTTCCAACTGGACTTGAGTTTAACAATTTAGAGTAATGGTTAATTAATAGGAAGTGTAACATGTCAAAAACATATGATATCGCGATAGTAGGTGCAACGGGTGCCGTGGGTGAGACCATGATGTCGATAATAGAAGAG
>JAESQG010000541.1 GCA_016765265.1 Pseudomonadales bacterium
AAAGGCAATATTGTGGCAAGATCCGATTAATCTGCTAGATTACGTATTGATTTTTATAAAATTTTATGGCGATGCAAGAAATACAGGAAAACCATAAAAAGCGCTTGTTTTTTGTCAACAATTCCGTATTATATGCCGCTCTTTCGGGTCGTTAGCTCAGCTGGTAGAGCAGTTGGCTTTTAACCAATTGGTCGCAGGTTCGAATCCTGCACGACCCACCAATTCCAACACTTCCAGCGTTAACACCTACTAACTTTGTCTTATTCCAGTAGGTTTGTCTCATAACTACTTACTCTTAAACGGAACGACCCTTTCCGCCTTTCGTCTGTATATCTTATCAGTGATCTTTTGGTCGGCGTGACCCATGAGCTGTCGAGCATGATTTGCCTCGGCATCGCTGGCAACCTTGGCCCTAATATCGTGGTCGGTGAATCTCTCTTTTAGGCCGGTTTCAGCAATTGGAACTAGCTCAATTTGACAGGGTAATGCAACTGCATTACTATGCAAGGAGATGCCAATTCCTTATGTTGGAGGTGCAATATGGCCGACTCATTATTAGTTACCGAATCTACTTTGACTGATCGCTACCAAACCACGGTGCCTGAAGCGGTGCGTAAAGCTTTGCACCTGAATAAACGTGAAAAGATTCGCTTCACCATCCAAGCGGATGGCAAGGTCCTGTTATCTAGAGCAGATCTGGATGAATCAGACCCAGTGCTAGAAAGCTTCTTAGGCTTTTTAGCTAACGATATCAAAAATAATCCGCAGCATGTGAAGCTAATAAGCCCAGAATTGGTCGCTCGTATCCAAAATTTAGTTACAGATGTCGAGCTTGATCTAGATGCTCCTCTTGATGATGAGGACGATTAATTTTGCCAAAGCAGTCCCCAATCGTTATTAATGGGTGGACGTTATTCGCTCATCCGCTATTCCTTGATGAAATTGAAGCGCTCCTTAACAAAGTTGAGGAGCTAAAAAGCGAAGATCCTGCCAACTACGTCAAGAGAAACGTGACCAAACGCCTTGCTGCGATCTCAAAATTGGCTTTCGAGGTGATCCCCAAAGACCCTACATTATCTGGTTACCGCCAAGGTATCACGTTGGGTAATAATCATAAGCACTGGTTTAGAGCGAAGTTTTTCCAGCAGTACCGGTTATTTTTTCGATTCGATTCCGCATCAAAAATTATTGTTTTTGCTTGGGTTAATGATGAGAAAACTAAAAGAGCTTATGGTAGTAAAACCGACGCCTATCGTGTATTTGAAAAGATGCTCAAAGGAGGCCACCCACCCGATAGTTGGGATCAATTGCTTAAGGAAGCAAAGAGCAGCCTGGATCGATTAAACGATATCGCGTGTCAATATTCAGATTAAACGCGATGGACATATGGGCTGTTGAATGCGGATCAAATCTCCCTCGGACTCTGTAAAGGTTTGTGCAAAAGTGTGATTAGAAAAATCGTGTTGCCTAACCGATGATTTTTGAGACTAACGGAAAGATATCAATCCTTTATACCCCCCTCTAGAAACGTAAGTTACCGCCAATTGCCCCATAGATTCGAATTGCCACATAGCGCTGACTTATATCCTAATCAAAACCCTTTACAAGGGGCATAATCACAGTCTTTCGGTAGTAGGTTTTGCCGGCGAATTTCGCGTTGATGTGATGTCTCATCAATTTAACAGAATCAAGCGCCACGCTTTCAATCGTCATGTGAAAAACCGGTGGGTAAAAGGCTGGGGCGCCATAAAGTACAGGGCAACAGTTAGTCAGTTTTTCAAAAAGTAACTGACTTTGATAAGAACCATTATTTAAGCTGGAAATTTAGCGGGTCATCCATAGATGTATAAAAATAGAGGTTTCGGTGGAAAGAGTATCCAAGTCTAGTTGGTGTTTGATAGTATTCCGTTTGGCAGGGAATAGTCAGAAGTATTAAAATGCGTCTATATTCCATGTCTAAACTGATTAAATATTTTTGAGTCTTATAGTGGACCCCAAGAATGAGGCAGTAGGTTAAAATAGAAATCACTGCATAACGGGGAAGAGATAATGCGCAAGACGTACACATCTAAGTTCAAGGCCAAAGTAGCTATAGAGGCGCTGAAAGGGCACAGAACCCTTAACCAGATAGCCTCGGAACACGGAGTACAACCAGGGCAGATTAACACATGGAAGAAGCAACTGCTTGAGGGGTCGATCGACATCTTCAGTAAGGGTCGCAAGCAACAAGCCGAGAATGCCGAAGAGGAAAAGGATAAACTTTACAGTCAGATAGGGCGACTGAAAGTTGAGGTGGATTGGCTCAAAAAAAAGACTGGGCATCTCGATTGAGTAACGTGGAGAAAATAGCCATGATTGATCCAAACCATAATGAGTTAAGTGTCCTTCGTCAGTGCGAGTTACTGAACCTGTCGCGAGCCAGCTACTACCGCAACACCGACTGGGCAGAGGAGTCAGAAGAAAACCTGAATATTATGAGCCTGATAGATGAAGAATACACGCGACATCCGTTTTATGGCTCTCGTAAAATGCGAGATTATTTGCGGCGCATTGGGTACATGGTCAATCGAAAGCGAGTACAGCGGTTGATGCGCAAAATGGGTATCAGATCAGTAGCTCCAAGTCCAAACACAAGCAAACCCAGCCCTGGACACAAAGTCTATCCATATCTGCTTAATGGATTGGATATCAATCGGGCCAACCAGGTTTGGTGTACAGATATCACCTATATCCGCATGGACGGTGGCTTTGTCTACCTTGTAGCGATCATGGACTGGTATAGCCGAAAAGTCTTGTCCTGGGAGGTCTCAGTGAGCATGGATGACAGTTTTTGCGTTAGCGCTTTAGAGAGGGCGCTGAGGTTGTATCCCAAGCCAGAGATCTTTAACACCGACCAGGGTGCCCAGTTTACTAGCAAGGGTTTTACGGGAGTGCTGAAGGAACATGAGATTAAAATAAGTATGGATGGTAAAGGAAGATGCATGGACAACATTTTCATAGAACGTTTGTGGCGATCGGTTAAATACGAGGAAATTTACCTTAACGATTACAGATCGACGCAAGAGCTGAGAAAATCGTTGCGCCAGTATTTTCATTTTTACAATACCGAACGCCCACACCAAACATTCAATGCAGCCACACCGTTAGAGGTTTATCAAGAGTCGCAAAAAGGTGAGGACGAGGGCGAAGACCAGGAGTTAGAACAAACCTGTACACTTGTGGATGATTCCGACTGCGTCGGACCGGCTCAAGCAGAGACGTATGGATGAGCCATGGACAACAAAAAAACGTTGCCCACAGCTCACCCACACTCTTGAGCCTATCTCCCACAGGGTGCACAGGTTCAGATTACAAGTTTATATGAAATCATGAAAATACTGTCTCGACAAAGGGGTCCACTTCA
>JAESQG010000542.1 GCA_016765265.1 Pseudomonadales bacterium
CACTGAGAGCGGCTCAGTAAGAATGGATTTCTACAGGAAGTCATGAAAGGATGGTATGTCCCTGCCAGCCCAGACGAAACTGAGGGAGAAAGCACGGGATGGTATGCATCGTATTGGCGGTTCTGCGCCGCTTATCTAAAGCAGTTGAGAGGCGATGACTGGAGCCTGTCACCAGAACAATCTATCACATTGCATGTAGAAAACTGGACTGTACCTAAGCAGTTATTGATTCGCGCAACAAAAGCGGGCAATAACTTAACCGCTCTACCTCACGGTACATCACTACTCGATATACAAACAACAGCGCTCGATGCTATCGACATCGTCGATAAAAATGGAATTCGTATTTACGCGCTTCCTGCCGCACTCATTGCTTGTAGTACCCAAGTATTCAAACAAAACCCAACTGATATGCGGGCGGCACTCTCTACAATTCGCGATGCATCTGAAGTGTTGGACATACTGCTTGAGGGCGGTCACAGCTCCATTGCAGGTCGGTTGGCAGGGGCTTTTCGTAATATTGGCCGACATCAGATCGCCGATGAAATTATTAGCACTATGCAAGCTGCTGGCTATGTAGTGCGTGAAGTGGATCCTTTTACTTCAGAAACCCCCCTTGTTTTTTCGCAGCGAGAACAATCCCCTTATGTTAATCGAATTCGGCTAATGTGGCAGTGTATGCGCGATGATGTCATCAAGACCTTTCCCGAAGTTAAAGGTCCGCTGGCGAGCTCGGACTCTTATATGAAGCATGTCGAAGAGGTGTATGTAAGAGATGCCTATCACTCTCTTTCTATTGAGGGTTATCGCGTTAGTCCTGAGCTTATTGAGCTGGTTCGGGAAGGGGATTGGTCACCTGAGAATAGTGTTAATCAAAAGGAACACCTTAACGCATTGGCTGCGCGTGGGTATTGGCAAGCTTCACAGGCTGTATGGCATAGCTTGAAGCGTATATTAAAAGGTGAGAACGCCGGTGATGTCATCGATAATGATCATCGCATATGGTACCGGGAAATGTTCGCACCTGGTGTTACCGCCGGTATTCACAAACCTTCTGATTTGGCTGGATACAGAAATGCCCCCGTTTTTATCCGTAAATCAATGCACGTGCCTCCAAGTCGTGAAACCGTGCGTGATGCCATGCCCGCATTTTTTGAGTTGATGCGTGCAGAAGAGAATGCAGCGGTGCGAACGGTCTTAGGCCATTTCATATTTGTCTACATCCATCCTTATATGGATGGCAATGGTCGGATGGGACGGTTTTTGATGAACGCGATGTTGGCAAGTGGGGGATATCCATGGACAGTTGTACCCATCGAAAAATGCAACGAATACATGGCCGCATTAGAAGCCGCGAGTACAAATCAAAATATAGAGCCTTTTGCCAAGTTTCTAGCGGCGCTTGTTAATTCGGAAATAAAGGGCGAATCAGCGTCGGATATTCCTAAATCCTAATAAGCCTCTACCCAATCCTGGGGCACCAAAAACTCTTCCGTCAATCGAGCCTCTGCACTACCCGGCTCTGGCTGCCAATTATATTTCCAAGTGACTATGGGCGGTAGTGACATCAAGATTGATTCTGTTCGGCCTCCTGACTGCAAGCCAAATAAAGTGCCCCGATCAAACACCAAATTAAACTCTACATAACGCCCTCTTCGATACAACTGAAATTGTTTTTGCTTCTCGGTAAACTTCTCTCCCTTGCGTTTTTGAACGATAGGAAGATAGGCGTTTAAATAACTATCACCCACGGATTTCATCATCGCAAAACTTTCATCAAAGCCAAGCTCATTGAAATCATCAAAAAACAATCCTCCTATGCCGCGGTTTTCGTTTCGGTGTTTGAGATAGAAATACTCGTCGCACCACTTTTTAAAACGAGGGTAGATGTCTTTACCAAAGGGGTCGCAGGCGTCTTTGGCCGTTTGATGCCAGTGAATACAATCTTCTTTGTAGGGGTAGTACGGTGTCAGGTCATAGCCACCGCCAAACCACCATACCGGTTTTTCGTTTTCTTTCTCAGCAATAAATAACCGTACATTCATATGGGACGTGGGGATAAGGGGGTTATTGGGGTGCATGACCAAGGAGACACCTAAGGCTTGAAATGAGCGGCCCGCTAACTCGGGGCGTTGGGCCGTTGCGCTGGGGGGTAGGTTTTGGCCAAACACATGAGAGAAGTTAACGCCCCCTTTTTCAAATATGGCGCCTTCTTCCAAGATACTGCTACGGCCACCGCCACCTTCCTCTCGCTCCCAAGACTCATAAACAAAGTTTTTCCCTCCGTCTTCAGCGCCTAAGCGCTGACAGATATCGTCTTGCAAGTTCAATAAGTATTCTTTCACTTGTTCTACGGAGTGGGACACGGTGCACCTTTGTCTCAATTGGCTAGTTGAATAATTTATTGTTCCCAGGGTGGGAGTTGCTCAAAGTCCTCAGCATGATCCACGCTTTCGGGTCTTTCATAAGGAATCACTTTTACGATCATGCCAAAAAGTGGGTGATCCAGATAGTGGAGTTCTCTGCTGCGCATGCGTCTGGATTGTTTTAATTGTACTGTTCTGACGGGTTCATAGTTCGATGCTATGAGCTGGAGAGGGGGTGATAAGCTGAATTCGTTATTTACACCTGTATTGTCGATAAGGGAGTTCGGCTTTTCGCTGGAATAGGTGCTGGAATAGGTGCTGGAGTAGTCCTCCAGAGGATCCAATTCGGGTTCCGCATAGGCGCTTTCAAATTCATCATCCAAGTCAACAATTTGTGCAAACTGGCTTAACCATAAATCAGTCTCAATGTGCAGATAACGAGATACACTCAATGACACGGTGCCTTCCAGCTCGAAGTAATCATCATATTGGCCCCCTCCTTGTATGAGTATTGGCGTACTATTATTTCTCCCTTCTAGCGGCTGTCTCCAAGCTGCTTGGTAAAGCAAACGATAATGACGGCTATTAGAGAGCCTGGATTTGAGTTTGAGCATAGTGTGTTGATTTTGGGGTAACTTTAAATAAGCTTCGGTAGCGAAATCGTGGTTTGTTGATGTAACTGTGGTCTCCTGTTGTGGGACTGTTTTATTCGGATCTAAAAGCTCCAACAGGGGCAGTGGATATTGGATGCCTAGATCGGATCGATCCTTCCAGACTTCCGAGTGAGATGCTAGCTCTGAATCAGTGGCAAAGATGTAAAGTTCGATTTGATACCATTGCGTCACTTTATTTTCCACACCGAAGGCGGCTGGAATGACAGTTGTAAATACAGCGGTTAAGAAGATCAAGAAAAATGTGGCGAACCGCGGTAGATGGCAATTTATTTTAGCCATAGGAAGGTCATTGTCCTTTCAATTGCGTTATTAGTCCTTCGATGGTCTCTACGCGGATTTCAGCATCCGCCATATCAAGTATAAACTTCAGTTTATCAGCACCTTCTAACTTATACAGCTGAGGCTGAGACTGTACCATTTTCACAATAGTCAATGGGTCCACCTTCGCTTCCGAACCGAATTGAAGATAGCCGCTTTCTGATCCCGCATCGATTTTGGTTAGCCCTACTTCAACTGCCTTTAATTTTAGTTCAGTAACGCGAAACAGGTTTTTAACTTGGTCAGGTAGTAGGCCAAAACGATCAATCATTTCAATTTTTAACTCGTAGAGTTGTTTGTCATCTTTGGCACTGGCGATGCGCTTGTACATAATTAAACGATTGTGGACATCGGGTAAGTATTCATCAGGGATTAAAGCAGGAATGTGCAGATTAATTTCGGGTCCCTGGTGTAAGGGCTTGTCTAGATCGGGAGTTTTCCCTTCCTTTATTGCCTTCACTGCGCTATCCAACATCTCCATGTATAGCGAGAATCCGAGACTGTGCATATTACCGCTTTGTTCGTCACCTAACAGTTCGCCTGCTCCGCGAATCTCCAAATCATGACTGGCTAGAGTGAAGCCTGCTCCCAATTCACTAGCCTCCTGTATAGCGTCTAGTCGTTTGGTGGCATCCTTGGTCATGGATTTTCGATGGGGTGTCAGTAGATAGGCATAGGCTTGGTGGTGAGAGCGACCCACTCGGCCACGGAGTTGGTGTAGTTGGGCTAGCCCTAGACGGTCAGCTCGATCCATAATGATGGTGTTGGCTGTGGGTACGTCTATTCCCGTTTCGATGATAGTCGTACACACCAGCACATTATAGCGCTTGTGATAGAAGTCTGACATGACTTGCTCTAACTCACGTTCTCGCATTTGACCGTGTGCTATACCGAGGCGAATTTCGGGTACGAGTTCCTCCAAGTCATGAGCCGTTTTATCTATTGTTTTGACTTCGTTGTGTAGGTAGTAGATCTGCCCGCCACGCATTAGCTCCCTTAGAATGGCTTCTTTGATAACGGCGTCGTTAGAACGGCGCACAAATGTTTTGATGGAAAGCCGCTTTGCGGGCGGTGTTGCGATGATAGACATATCGCGAATACCCGACATGGCCATATTGAGGGTTCGAGGAATAGGGGTCGCTGTGAGAGTGAGGATATCAACGTCGCTACGCAAGGATTTTAGCTGCTCTTTGTGGCGTACACCAAAGCGGTGTTCTTCGTCGACGATAATCAAACCGAGACGTTTAAACTTGATGGCGGAGCTGAGTAACTTGTGAGTGCCTATGATGATATCAATGGTGCCCTCATTCAGTTTACGAATGGCGACTTGTTGTTCTTTGGGGCTCTTGAACCGAGAGAGAACTTCGATGTTAATGGGCCAATCGGCGAATCGGTCATTAAAAGAGTCGTAATGCTGTTGCGCAAGTAATGTGGTGGGTACGAGTATCCCCACTTGTTTATTATCTTGAACCGCGATAAAGGCGGCTCTCATGGCCACCTCTGTTTTACCAAAACCTACATCACCACAGATTAAACGATCCATAGGTTTGTTGGATTTCATGTCCATGATGACGTGCTCTATCGCCGCTTCTTGATCCGGGGTTTCTTCAAAGGGGAAATCTGCGGAAAATTGGTCGTATTCTTCTTTAGCAATTTTGTATATGTAGCCTTCTTTGGCGGCGCGACGAGCATAGATATTGAGTAGCTCAGCGGCCACGTCTCTGATTTGTTCGGCCGCATTGCGTTTTTCCTTTTGCCACAGTTCCGTACCCAATTGGTGGGTTGGCGCACTTTCGTCATTGGCACCGGAATAGCGTGCGATAAGGTGCAAGCTAGAGACGGGGACATAGAGCTTGGCGCCCTTGGCATATTCAAGGGTTAGAAATTCTTGCTCCTGCTCATCAATGGCCAGTGTCTGTAACCCGAGATAGCGGCCAACGCCGTGATCGATATGCACTATCGGTGCGCCGATGCTGAGTTCCGTCAGGTTTTTTACAATATTTTCAGCGTGTTCATCGCTGCTTTTTCGACGACGGCGTTCCTGCAAGACCCGGCTGCCAAATAACTGAGGTTCAGCAATGAGGCTGTAGCTGCACTCTTCAAGTTCTAATCCCGATTCCAGCGTGGCAACGGTGATTGCAATAGTCACCTCGCTATTGAGAAAATCTTGCCAGTTGTCCACGGATTGAGGACGGACATTAATACGCTGTAGCAACTCGATCAGGCTTTCACGGCGACCCGCTGACTCGGCACAAAACAGTACCCGGTGCTGAGAATCTTGTTTCTCTTGTAAATAAGATTGCAGAGCGGCTAGCGGATTGTCTGCTTTGTGATTGACGGGCAGCTTAGGCGGCTGTAGTGCAGCAATATTTACATGACCGGCTTGATCTGATAGTGATTCTTCGCTCACTGTCACTCGCGGAAATTTTTTAAATTGCCCATGCACCTCGTCTACCTCAAGAAATATTGTTTTGGGCGGTAGAATGGGGTGTGATATATCATGGCGACGGTCTTCGTAGCGTTTATTCACTTCGCGCCAATAGCGGTCCGTGGCATCAGCAAGACCGGGTGTATTGATGAGTAGCGTATTGCTTGGCAGATAATCGAACAGCGTTTCTGTGTGCTCGAAAAATAAAGGCATAAAGTACTCGATACCCGCTGAAGATATCCCTTCGGCGACATCTTGATAAACAGGACAGCCTCTGGGGTTGACATCGAATCTATCCAACCATTGATCTTTGAATAGCCGGATGGCTTCTGGGGTGAGTGGGAATTCCTTGGCCGGTAACACCCTAATTTGTTCTACGCGATTCTTAGAACGTTGACTCTCAGGATCGAAGGTGCGCAGAGTTTCTATTTCATCATCAAATAGTTCGATTCGATAGGGTTCATTACTACCCATAGGGAAAATATCAATAATGGATCCGCGTACCGCAAATTCGCCATGCTCGAAGACGGTATCCACACAACGATAACCGCAGCTTTGTAAGCGCATACGGGTGCTGTCGATATCAAATTTCTCGCTAATATCGAGTACCAAACTATAGCCTTCAAGAAAAGACTTAGGGGGTAAGCGGTGCATCAGTGTTGCTAGGGAGACCACCAGTATGCCTTGCTGTAGTGTGGGTAGGCGGTACAGGCTAGCAAGTCGTTCAGAGACAATGTCCTGGTGGGGTGAAAAAGTATCGTAAGGTAAAGTCTCCCAATCTGGCAGACTAAGCAATAATTTTGAGCGCTCGTCCGCACTATTTCCACATCCTAAAAAAAAGCTAATTTCTTTTTCTAGACGCACAGCTTCGTTAGAGTTGGCTGCGATGACAACGGTGACACCAGGGAACTGATTCACTGCTTCAGTGATGGCAAAGGCGAGAGCTGAGCCCTTGAGATGCCCCCAATGTCGATGATCACTGGCTTTGGAGGGAATTAATTTTGGAGGAAGAATAGAGCGTGCAGCGACCGACATGACTAATACAACCCTTCAATTTGGAGATGGCCGGATTGTACTGGGTTTTTGTAGAGTTTTCTCCTGCTATCGCGAGGTAGACCCTAGCCGTGGAGTTCCGAATCGTCGTTGATCTGGTCTTCAGCCCCATCCGAGATTCGACGACCTTCCTGTCTTAGTGGCGACCAGGGCATGCGTCGATCGGTCTTGATGCGTCGATTCTTCCCTTCAAAAACGTCGAGTTTGATATTGCTTTCTTTAATATTGCTTATTGGGTCAGAAGACGTCTCGGTGGTATTGGTCTCGTCATTGGTGACGATTTCCTTGCTGTAACGAGCGGTCAAGTAAAGTAGACACATCGATATGAATCCTGCACCTAGCACGATCAAAGGTGAATAAAATTGAGCCATGATAATTTGAACCGATATGCTTGCCAATATCATTAGCACCAGCATTTGCGCGGCTTTTATTTCC
>JAESQG010000543.1 GCA_016765265.1 Pseudomonadales bacterium
CTCGGGCAGAGTCTGTTTTTTTGGAAACTTGGTATGAGGGGCTGGAACCTTTGCAAGAGAAGGGGGAGTTTAACCGTGATTTTTGGGGACAAATTTTTGCGATTAAAAACGCGGTTAATAAAGAATTTGAAAAAGCGAGAAAAGACAACGTAATTGGAGGCAGTTTAGAGGCCGAAGTGGAAATCCAGTGCTCCAGCGACCTCAAGGAAATTCTTGATGCTCTCGGTGATGAGTTACGCTTTGCCCTCATCTGTTCTGCTGTCAGGATAAGACATCTTGGGGCGGACGGTAACATAGCGGACGATGCCGATGGCTTTGGTGTTAAAATTTCTCGTAGCAAGCACAGCAAATGTGAACGATGCTGGCATCACACTCCCGATGTTAGTCGTCATCCTAGCTATCCGGGTTTATGTGGTCGATGTGTTGAAAATGTAGCGGGTAAAGGCGAAAAAAGGAATCATGTTTAATGTGTAAAACTGTTTCTAAGTTTTGCCTTGCAGTTAGGAAAGAAACTGTAGAATGAATGATATAAAGAATGCAGCAAACAAGTCACAAGACAATCGCTTGGCAGACCCTGTTGGTATGCTGAGTTGGCTATGGATAACCGGATTGGTGATTGGCCTTGATCAGCTGACAAAAAATATGGCGTCAGCTAACTTGGAACTGTATGAATCAATAAAGGTGATGCCGCTATTTAATATGACCTTAGCGCACAATTCGGGTGCGGCCTTTAGTTTCCTTGCGGGAGAGGACGGATGGCAGCGCTGGTTTTTTGCGGTGATCGCCGTTGTGGTGAGCATAGTTCTGGTCATGTGGTTATATAAATTGCCTAAATCCAATAAATGGTTGGCCATTTCTCTTGCCTTAATTTTAGGGGGAGCCATTGGTAATGTGATAGATCGCATTGTTTTAGGATATGTGGTGGATTTTTTAGATGTCTACTGGGGCCATTCTCATTTCCCCGCATTTAATATCGCTGATTCCGCTATCACCGTGGGAGCCCTAATGATGGGCATTGATGTGTTTAGAAATCCGGATAAATAATAGATAGTAACTACAACACTACTACCTTATTCGAAGGTTATGCTGTCAGAGAGCTAAAAACATTTATGGTTACTGAAGATCAATATCGTATTGATGAAGATAAGCGAATCACATTACATTTTTCTGTTCTATTGATGGATGGAACGGTTGTTGATTCCACTCGAGAGCATGCACCCGCCACTTTTCAATATGGGGATGGCAATTTATTACCTGGGTTTGAGCAAGCGCTACTGGGATTAAAGGTTGGCGACAAACGGTCAATGATTATCGAAACCGCGAATGGCTTTGGCGAACGAAACGATAAAAATCTGCAAGAGATACCGCGAAATCGATTTTCCAGGGATATGGTTTTGGAACAAGGCACAATGATTTCCTTTGCCAATGCAGGTGATGGCGGTGAGCTGCCAGGCGTGGTGCAGAAAATAGAAGAAGAGTTGGTGATCGTGGATTTTAATCACCCCTTGGCGGGGCGAGACTTAACCTTTGATGTTGAAATTATTCAGATAGAACCTGCAGTGCAAATCGTGCAAATTCAAGGTGAGAAAACTAAGGGCGAAAAAACTAAGGGCGAAAAAATTAAAGATGGAGTTAGCCATGAAAATTGAGCTTGCTAATCCGCGTGGGTTTTGTGCTGGAGTGGGTAGAGCCATCGCTATTGTTAACCGCGCATTAGAAGTGTTTGGGCCGCCTATTTATGTACGGCATGAAGTCGTGCACAACCGCTTTGTGGTAGATGATCTTCGTTTGCGCGGAGCGCTATTTGTTGATGAATTAAGTGAAGTGCCTGATGATAAAATTGTTATTTTTAGTGCGCATGGGGTTTCGAAGGAAGTGCAGCAAGAGGCCATTAGTCGAGGCTTAAAGGTATTTGATGCCACCTGCCCACTGGTGACTAAAGTGCACATGGAAGTATGGCGTATTAGTCGTGCTGGCAGCGAGTGTGTTTTGGTGGGCCACAAAGGGCATCCTGAAGTAGAAGGGACTATGGGACAGTTTGACAAAAGCGAGGGAGGCAACATCTATTTGGTTGAAAATCTTGATGATGTTAAAAACTTAGCAATATCTGATCCCGGCAATTTATCTTATGTCACGCAAACCACACTTTCTGTTGACGATACGATTGCCATTATTGACGCCATGAGGGAACGTTTTCCTGAAATTCAAGGGCCAAAAAAAGATGATATTTGTTACGCCACTCAAAACAGACAAGATGCAGTCAAGCAACTAGCAACATTGGCAGAGGTGGTGTTAGTGGTTGGGTCCATCAATAGCTCCAATTCAAACCGGTTAAGAGAGTTGGCAGAGCGTGCCGGGGTAAAGGCATATCTGGTGGATTTTGCTGATCAGGTGAAAGCTGAATGGTTTGACGGTATTCAGCATGTAGGCCTTACCGCAGGTGCTTCAGCGCCCGAAGTCCTGGTCCAACAAGTGATAGAGAGAGTCAAGGCATTAGGCGGCCAAGATGTGGAAGAGTTAGAGGGCGAGCCTGAGAACATTGTTTTTTCTATGCCAAAAGAATTACGCATGAAACCTGATACGCGCCGTTAATTCATTGTTTTGGTGGTTGCAAATCAAACAATCCGATTGCCCTTCACTCTTTGGCTAACATAAATACAACCGTTAGCTCTAAGGAATAGCCCGTTTATCTTCTTCAAACTTGCGTGGTGAGTGATGGGTTAGGTTAAATTGGGCAGCCAATAGAAAGTGACCATTTAAGGTCCTTAGATTCCTTGTATAAACATAACGATAACGATTAAAAAATGAACTCTACTTACAGTAAAGGTATCACCTTTATCGAATTGCTTGTGGCGATTTCCGTACTAGCCATCACTGCTTCCTTCGCTATGCCGAGTTTTAAGGGCTATATAAAAGATCGCCGGATCGATGAGACTGCTCACCATATCCGTGATTCACTGAAGCTTGCGCGCAGTAACGCGGTCAAGGGCGACGGGGGTCGATTAATTCCTGATGCCGCCGATGGTTGGGATTATTGGGAAGTGCAAGATTCTGACAACAATATTGTTTTCAAGTCGCAATCAGCAAGCCGCATTAAGGTCACAGCCAACAAGGCTACAGTTGATACAGAAGGCAATATTGCTAGAGGGAGTGACTCTGTTGGAAATACGGAGGAGATTCAATTTAGTACCATTGGAGCACTTAAAATTAGAAATAATGTAACCGTTTCATCTCTGAGAGGCGTTGTATTCGATGTGTGTAGTGAAGGCGAAGATAGCTCCGGTAAACAGATTTTCGTGTCTCAGTTGGGTTGGGTTAATACGGAAACTTGCGATTGTTCTAATGAGGTTTGCAACTGATGGATTTTAATGATGGATTTCGTCAACACCAGCGTGGCGTTTCTCTGATTGAGGCGGTGGTGGCCACATTAGTCTTAGGTGTTGCTGTTCTTGGTTACGCCGGATTAGAAGTTACTGGATTAAGAACAACAAACGAAGCATTTTTGCGAGAAAATGCGACCTATTTAGCGATTGAAGCTAAAGAAAGAATCAGAATGAATCGAGCGCAAAATGAATTTTATTTGACTACGAGCAACTGGGTGACGACTGGCACAGCATCATGCGGGGCCGGTTATGCAGACTGTACTTCTGATCAAGTAGCGGTACACGATATTAGTGAGTTAACGCAGTTAGCAGCCGATTACCTTCCCAATGGTGCAATCGGCGTTACCTCCTGTGGTACGACCAATGAAGTTGAGAACTGCATTATGGTTAGTTGGGCATCAACGACCGTCAGTACCTGCAATCCAGCGTCTGCAACTGCAAGCAAAACAAACTGCATCGAGGTGGTTGTTTATGACTTTTAACATTCAACAAATTAGCCAGATAAAAAGAAAGAG
>JAESQG010000544.1 GCA_016765265.1 Pseudomonadales bacterium
CAAGGAAAGAATCAAATTTGGCGCGCCCTTAGAGGACAGTCCCGTGCCACCATTGGTTGATCCGAAAGATTCTATTATTTCGCCGTTTCATCAAAACATACTTAATCTTTTGTTAAATGTATTGATGATTGAAATCAGAGCGGAATCATTTTTCACTTTTAATAATAACTTATTCTTGGATCCGGATTTGTTTACGGATCAGCGAGAAAAAGCCGAGCATGCCTCAGTCATAGTCGACCGCATCAGACAAGATGAAGCGGCGCATGTGGGCTATTTGCAGCTACTGGTTTCAGAGTTTAAAAGTTTCACTATAAAAACCAAAGACGGTGGCAGAATAAGTGGTGCAGAGATCATTGATCCGATGTGGGAAACTATGATTAAGTTCCACACCGAACTACTTTACGATGCCACCCGCAAAAGCACTGACGTACAAATAGAAGAGGTTATTAGGAAAAAGGGCGATAATTCAGTGCTAAAGGAATACTTCCGCCTAGCCGGGTGATTTGTCCTTTTGTATTCACTAGCGCACTCTTCTGTTTTAATTGTGTAGAAGGGTGCGACCTAGTCATCTCATGGCTCCCCCCATTTTTTGAGTTCATAGTTGCCTCCATTATTATCAGACGACCTTTCGTGTACCAATCGTGCTAGAATTCCCTGCTCTGTGGCCCTAGAAATCTGGCCATTATAGATTGTTAGCATGAGGAATATCGTTTGAAAAGCCGGGTTGTAAAAGAAGTTTCGTTCAAGGTAAATAGCCTCACACTAGCGGGTAAGATGTGGGGTGATGATAAGGGCCAGCCCGTCATTGCCCTCCATGGTTGGCTTGATAATGCAAATTCATTTGACTATTTAGCCCCGTGTTTCCCGAATTTAAATATCTGCGCTCTTGATATGGCCGGCCATGGGTTTTCTGACCACAGGCCCGGTTGGGGGCAATACTCTACCTATGAATATATCTTTGATGTATTAGAAATTGCGAAATTATTGGGCTGGAATAAATTTAGTATTATAGGTCACTCGATGGGTACGCATATCGGGCTTATTATGGCCGCTTTGATGCCTGAGCTTATTGACAAGGTATTTCTAATTGAAGGGTTTGGTATTCCTATTCGTCAACCCGCGAGTGAAGTACCTGGTTTGGTGAAAGGTGCTTATCTAAAAACGGTCGGACTTAAGGATAAGCAGGCGCCTATATACCCTAGTATAGATGCCATGGTAGAAACACGGAAAAAAGCGTTAATACAAATAAATGAGGCTGCGGCACGATTGCTTTGCGAGAGATCGGTAAAAAAGCAAGCTAACGGATACACCTGGCGCAATGATCCTAGATTAAAATTCACGGCTCCCCTAAAAGTAAATCATGAGGAGATTTGTGAATATGTAAAAAGGATAGAGGCCCCCACTTGTCTGGTCTTTGGTGACGAAGGCCCTAATCGAGATAAGAGCCTCATCGATGAGCGGATCGCACTGCATCGAGATATACAGGTACACAGATTTCGAGGTGGCCATCATCTTCATATGGAGGATGATTATATGGATGTGGCGCGAGTAATGGCTCAATTTTTTGACGTGCCATTAATGACGAGCTAAAGGTGTTTAGGGTTAATTATTCTGATGGCTATTGATTCAACCATAATAATAATTCTTCAACGACTTCTCGACGATTGGTATCGTTAAGCGTTTCGTGCCGACCATTGGGGAAGAGTCGAAGTTTGATATTGGTGATACCTGCTTGACGCATTTCGTTTACTAGTCGGTCGCAACCTTTTGGGGCTTGAATGGGATCGCACTCACCTGAAAATAGGTAATAGGGTATATGTCTGGGTAATTTCAGCATATTTTTTGGTTTGTGAATACGAGTAAACGCCCCCGTTAGGTCAGCCCATAATTGTGTCGTACTGACAAAACCGCAGAGCGGGTCTGCGATATATTTATCCACCTCATCGGGGTCACGACTGAGCCAGTCAAAGTCAGTTCGACTGGGTTTAAAGGGCTTATTAAATTGCCCAAATGCCATTGCATGCAGCAGTTTGCTGCGTCCCCGTTTGCCTATGCGTAAGCGCTCTATTTGTGTGAGAGCATGAGCTGCGTAGGAGAGTATTGCGCTATTGTGGGTACTGCCAGATAGAATAACTCGGTCAACGGTATCCCCGTATAATTGCAAGTACTCCAATGCGATAAAGGAACCCATGCTGTGGCCAAAAAGAATAATCGGTAGATTTGGATATTCTTTTTTGATGTGCTGGTTGATAGTAAGTACGTCAGAAATCACCAAATACCAGCCACTATTGTCACCAAAGTGGCCTAGTTCTTCAGTGTTCGGTATGGATTTTCCGTGTCCTCGGTGATCGGGGGCAATGAGCACATAGCCATTATCCACAAGTGCTTCTGCTAGGACGGCGTAGCGACCGGAGTGTTCTCCCAGCCCATGAAGAAGGTGGACGACACCGCGGACAGTCTTTGGTGTGGAACCTGAGTCCTTACACCAGAGTCTGTAAAATATATTTTTATCGTCGACGCTAGGGATGGTGAGTGTTACGCAACGCATTTATTTGAATGTGTCCATTTTTCTGATTAAAAAGCTAGCATTACAAATAGTTAAAGCAGATTCCACCAGCTGAGAATGGCACACTATATTATAGCGTAGATAGATATTATGAGCGCAGATAGAAATTATATCAGGAGTAGCCGCTAATATGAGGCGTTTGGCTTAGGTATTCTCAAGTGGTTTTGGTGTATAATTCCAGCATTATTTGATAGATCGTATGGTATCAGGAGAGAGAGTTATTCAGATTACTAATTATGAGACGCTGCTAATGGCGGCTCACCAACAATCGGAGCCACAACGACTCCTATTTGTATTCACCAAGAATTCCTTGCCTGATGACCACAGTGTAGCGGAGGCTGCCCGATTCGAGGCTGGTCGTGGTGGAGGGCTGGAGCCGGTGATGTGTGTGGATAAGCCGCTGGATGAGTTAACCAACTTTGCCGACTTGGTAAAAGAGTCCGAGCAAATGGAAAAAGAGTGGCACATGGTGTTAGTCGCCTGTTTGTTTGGCAAGAACGGAGTAATGCCCACCACGGAAGAGGCTGTAAAGCCGTTGGATATGATGGTGCAAAATATTCAACAAGGCGCAAATTTGTCAGGCTACATGGCATTCGATGCAGAGGGTAATCCGCTGCAGTTTATATAGCGATTCTGTTAACTGAGGAGACAGCGGTTAACTGAGACAACACTTTTTTTGTTATTATGCAGAATAATAAAAAGCCCCACTAATAAGTTAGCGGGGCTTTTTAATTTCTAGCGGGATCAAGCCAAATTATTTTTTTGCTTTCTTTTCCTTTTCAGCAGCAATGACGGCTTCAGACACCGAGTTAGGGCAAGGCAAATAATGTGAAAACTCCATTGAGAATTGCCCTCGACCTGAAGTCATTGTTCGTAGAGTACCGATGTAGCCAAACATTTCAGCTAGGGGTACGTCTGCTTTGATTCGAACACCTGACACGCCCGCTTCTTGGTCTTTAATCATGCCACGTCGACGGTTTAAATCACCAATAACATCTCCAACATGATCGTCTGGGGTGAAGACATCTACCTTCATTATGGGTTCAATTAGCTGAGGTCCCGCTTTAGGCATAGTCTGTCGATAAGCGCCTTTGGCAGCAATCTCGAAGGCGACTGCTGATGAATCCACGGCGTGGAATCCACCGTCGTAGAGTTCGATTTCAACATCCAGAAGAGGGAAGCCAGCCAGGGGACCTTCTTCCATCATCTTCCTAAAGCCTTTTTCTATGGCAGGGAAGAACTCTTTGGGTACGTTACCCCCAACAACCACAGAGGAAAATTGGTATCCAGAACCCGGCTCACCGGGTTTGACGCGGTAATCGATTTTACCGAATTGACCGGAACCACCCGATTGCTTCTTATGCGTGTAGGTGTCGTCAATTTCTACAGTGATGGTTTCGCGATAAGCCACCTGCGGCTGACCTACATTCAGCTCTACCCCATGAGTACGTTTAAGAATGTCTACCTTGATGTCCAAGTGAAGCTCACCCATTCCCTTCAGGATGGTATCACCGGTTTCTTCATCGGATTCAACTCTAAAGGAGGGGTCTTCAGCAATCATTTTACCTAGTGCAATCCCCATTTTTTCCGAACCTGCTTTGTCCGTGGGTGTCACTGCGATAGAAATAACTGGCTCAGGGAAGACCATGGGTTCAAGTGTGCAAGGGTGTTTAGGGTCGCAGAGAGTGTGGCCTGTTTGTACGTTCTTCATGCCTACAATAGCGATAATATCGCCCGCTTGAGCAGACTCAATCTCGTTTCGGTTGTCCGCATGCATTTCAACCATTCGACCAATACGTTCGGTTTTGCCCGTGTATGAGTTGAGAAGAGTCGTACCTCTTTTGAGTATGCCGGAGTATATGCGGACAAAGGTGAGGGCACCAAAACGGTCATCCATTATTTTGAACGCAAGGGCCCGTAGAGGCTCGTCAATTGAGACCGTAGCAAACTCGCCAGTCTCTTCACCCTCCTCATCAGTTAAGGGCTGCGGTTTCACCTCTGTTGGATTAGGCAGATAATCGACGATGGCATTGAGTATTAGCTGGACGCCCTTGTTTTTAAACGCCGAACCGCCATAAGTTGGAAAGAAGTCGAGGGCGACAGTCCCTTTACGAATGCATTTCTTAATATCATCGATCGGAACTTCTTCACCATCCATATACCTAGTCATAACATCGTCATCTTGCTCAACGGCAGTCTCGATCAACATTTCACGATATTCTTCCACCAGATCTACCATGTCGGCTGGCACATCGACGATATCATAGTTTTCAGGTAATCCGGTCTCATCCCATACATAGGCTTGTCGAGTGAGCAGGTCAACTAGGCCAACAAAGTCATCTTCAGTACCGATAGGCAGAGTCATTACTAGGGGGTTAGCTCCCAGCACTTTTTTAACCTGGGCTACTACGCGCAAAAAGTCGGCGCCTACACGGTCAAGCTTATTGATAAATATAATACGAGCGACCTCTGAATCGTTCGCGTATCGCCAGTTGGTTTCTGATTGGGGCTCAACGCCGCCAGATCCACAAAACACACCAACACCCCCGTCAAGTACCTTCAGCGAGCGATATACCTCAACGGTAAAATCAACGTGCCCTGGGGTGTCGATGATGTTTAATCGGTGGTCGTCCCAGTAGCAGGTGGTTGCCGCAGACTGGATGGTAATGCCGCGCTCTTGCTCTTGTTCCATGAAGTCGGTAGTCGCTGCTCCATCATGAACTTCGCCGGTTTTGTGTATTTTACCGGTTAGTTTAAGAATTCGTTCAGTTGTTGTTGTTTTGCCCGCATCCACGTGGGCGAATATACCTATATTTCTGTAGAGGGATAAGTCAGTCATTGCTTTACTCAGTTTGTCAGGGCCAAAATTGCGCGCCATTGTATAAGATTTTGACGATAGTTTGGAATAAAATTTACAAAGAAATTAACAATTAAGCGTATAAATAGAGAGAAAGGTTAAATAGCGATCTCATATTGATGGCGTATTAGGTGTTTAGTGCCGTTGCTATCAATCACGCTCTTCGCTTAATACCCTGGAGCGCTACATTTGGGCATTGTTTATTTCTCGGTGGTTTCCATCCTCGTATTGTTTCAATCTTAGTTATAATTCCTATTTCGGTTGTTTTTCCCCCTAATTAAGGGGGGACCTAATTTGGATGATAGTCTAATTTGAAGAGTTGATGTGTGTGCAGAAGACAATCGGAAAAAAAACGGAGTGTATTCTACAGTGAGGGATTTTGTTAGCGGTTTTGGGTGGTGGCACAATGGGTCTTGGCGTTTATTCAAAAAAGAGAATAGCTAATTTTTAGAGTGTTGCCCTTTTCTCATTGAATAGCGAAACTTGTTATTTCGAGTATACTGTGTCGCCAAATAAATAAATGTTACTAGTGCAGATAAGGATGACCACAAATCGACCTTATCGTGTCTTTTTAACAACCTTGCCACAAACTAAGGGAACAATATGACCACTAAATCTAGAATAATTTATACCACTACAGATGAGGCGCCCCTATTAGCCACTTACTCCTTTTTACCCATCATTAAAAAATTCGCAGAGACAGCGAATATCGAATTTGTAACCAGCGACATTTCCGTCGCAGCTCGGATTTTGGCTAATTTCCCCGAGAATTTAAAACCTGAACAACGAGTTAAAGATTCACTCTCTGAGTTGGGTGAATTGGTGAAACAACCCGATGCAAATATTATAAAACTGCCCAATGTGAGCGCAGCGATTCCTCAGTTAAAAAGCGCCATTAAGGAGCTGCAAGATCAAGGCTACGATGTCCCCAGCTACCCCGAACGGCCAGAAAATGATGCTGAAAATAAAATAAAATCCCGCTACGCAAAAATATTAGGTAGTGCAGTTAATCCTGTGTTGCGCGAGGGTAACTCTGATCGCCGAGCACCTGCAGCAGTCAAGCAGTATGCGCGGAATAACCCTCATAAAATGGGTAAATGGAGTCAGGCCTCGCGAACTCACGTAGCTCATATGAGAAAGGGTGATTTCTACGATACAGAGAAATCGATCATTATTGATCGAGCGATGGAGGTCAACTTAGAGTTTGTGGCAAAAGACGGCAGTGTCACCGTGATGAAAGAAAAACTACCGCTACTTGAGGGAGAAATTCTCGATTCAATGTACATGAGTATTAAGGAGCTGCGTAGCTTTTTTGAAGAGGAAATGGAGGGAGCAAAACGGGCTGGTTTGCTTTTCTCCCTACACGTAAAAGCAACCATGATGAAGGTGTCCCATCCCATTGTATTTGGCCATGCGGTAAAGGTCTTTTTTAAAGATGTTTTTGAAAAGCACGCAGAAGAACTGAAAGAACTGGGAGTAGAGCCTAACAATGGCATGAATAATATCTACGAAAAAATTGCCACACTACCTTTTTCCCGACGCCAACAAATAAAAGAAGATATTTTGGATGGTTATGAACACCGACCAGAGTTAGCGATGGTTAATTCCGATAAAGGTATTTCGAATTTGCACGCACCTAGCGATATTATTGTAGATGCGTCCATGCCCGCAATGATACGTGAAGGCGGAAAAATGTGGGGAACAGATGGCAAATTAAAAGAAACAAAAGCCGTGATTCCTGATTCCAACTACGCAACGATTTATCAGGAGATAATTAACTTCTGCAAACATCATGATGCCTTTGATCCTACCACTATGGGTACCGTCCCTAACGTGGGTCTAATGGCGCAAAAAGCTGAAGAGTATGGGTCTCATGATAAAACCTATGAAATGGTCGCCGATGGCACGATGAGAGTTGTCGATGATCAGGGTAATGTGTTAATGGAGCACGAGGTTGAAGAGGGTGATATCTGGAGAGTATGTCAAACCAAGGATGACCCCATCAAAGACTGGGTGAAACTCGCCGTGACTCGAGCCCGACAATCGGGAATGCCTGCCATATTTTGGCTCAGCGAAGATCGCGCTCATGATGCGAACCTTATAGAAAAGGTAAATCATTACTTGCAGGACCACGATACAGAAGGTCTTGATATTCGAATTCTATCCTTAGACCACGCCATGCGATTTACCTTAGAGCGCATGAGAAAAGGCGAGGATACTATCTCAGTAACCGGTAACGTTTTACGAGACTACCTCACCGACCTTTTCCCCATACTCGAGTTAGGTACCAGTGCGAAAATGCTGTCCATTGTGCCGTTAATGGCAGGTGGCGGAATGTTTGAAACAGGAGCGGGAGGTTCCGCACCCAAGCATGTGCAACAGTTCATTGAAGAATCACATTTGCGGTGGGATTCATTAGGTGAGTTTTTGGCGTTGGCCGTTTCCTTAGAAGATGTTGGTATTAAAAATGACAACAATAAGGCCGCGATATTGGCCACTACCCTTGATCATGCGACGGGTAAGCTCTTAGCGAATGGTAAATCGCCTTCTCGCGTGGTAGGTGAGCTGGATAATCGGGGTAGTCACTTTTACTTATCTCTCTATTGGTCACAAGCCTTAGCCGAACAGACGGAAGACCCGGAGCTTCAATCTCACTTTGCACCGATAGCAAAGGCATTAGCAGAGAACGAAGATAAAATTGTCGAGGAGCTTCTTGCTGTACAGGGGAAACCTGTTGAAGTGGGAGGTTATTACCACCCGAACCCTGAACTCATAGCGAAAGCCATGCGCCCGAGTGCCACCTTCAATAGCATCATAGATAGTTAATGCACCATGCAGGATCGTTCGACAAAGTTTGACGTCATTATTTTAGGAGCGGGAGCGGCAGGCTTAATGTGTGCCCTTACCGCTGCCCAACGAGGTCGGCGCGTAATCCTGCTGGAGAAATCCAACAAAATAGGAAAGAAAATTCTAATGTCCGGTGGCGGTCGATGTAATTTCACTAATTACGTTGTCGAGTCGGACCACTTCATTTCAAACAACGCCCATTTTTGTAAGTCAGCTCTGAATCGATATACCCAATGGGATTTTATTGCCATGGTAGAGCGATATGGTATTGAATTTGAGGAGCGCAAGCACGGCCAACTATTCTGTTTAAATTCCGCCAAAGATATTCTAGCCATGTTGCGTAAAGAGTGTGATGTTGCGGGCGTCAAAATAGAGACGCACTGTGATACTAGTCTTATAGAAAGTTTGATGTTAAATGGCGACTCGGCTCAAGAAGGTTCAAGCCGCTATAAAATCGACTATGAGCA
>JAESQG010000545.1 GCA_016765265.1 Pseudomonadales bacterium
CTTCTATGTAACAGGCTTGGTGGAATGCAAATAACAGGCGTCATCAGGAAATTATTCAAAAAAACCTGTCAAGCATTTTTTCGCTGAATAGTTACAAGCCGAGAAATAATAAATAGATCATCTCCACGTGGGAAACCTCAACAATAGACTCTCTGATCTTTTTCAGGGAACTGAAAGTAGATAGAGCCATAAAGGTATGACAACCTAATTGCGCCATAGTGGAAATGCGATGATCCAGCTGAGTTTCAATGGCTCTGAAGGATATATGTTGATACCTAAGCGTTACTACAGTACCGCCAACGAAAATAAACAAAAATAAAATAATTCGCTGGATGCCAATTGAAAAGAAAACGAACTTAGTCACTGAAATCTCTATTGCGCGATAGAGTCTTATCATTGGCGTAATTTGCGCTTGGTTTTTTTTGGCTAGTTCGTGTTTGGACTGGCAGAGAGCGTTTCGTGCTTTTATAGATTTCTCTGCTGCTACACGATCAAATCCCAGTGAAAACAAATCATCCTCATCCAAATCCGTGCTTTCAGCCTCTAATAACGCCAGTCGCTCTGAAACATTAACATTAACATTAGGATTACAGTCAGGAATTGGAAGATCCACTCGAACTAATGGGTAATTAGTCCAGATCTTTGCCCCCAATTTGTATAACTGAAAATGAACTTTTTCAGCAGTAGTGGCAAAGATGACGAAAAGTAGTAATAACAGAATAAAAACAGAAGGCACTATACTTGCAATATTCGATAGATTAAAACGGGCATTGGAATAGTCTTTTCTCATAGCTTACTTTTTTAGACCGGTCAAAGGTCTGCTCCCGATTCGCAATTCCTAAAACGCATTTTAGCGAGTGCCCCCACAAGGCAACAACCCATTTATACACCTACCTTTATGCTATTTCTATATGATATTTTAAAAGCAGAAAGCTATACTGGGTACAAACCACATAGCGTAAGCCACCAATGATATCCCAACGCACACGCCTCGATCGTTTCCTCAGCATAACCACCGGCGTAAATCGGCGCTCGGTTAGGGGAATATTGGCACAGGGTCGAGTGTCAGTTGATGGAGTGGTTGCACGTGATATTCAACAGGTAGTTCACCAATTCTCCGTTATCATCTTTGACGACAAGGTACTACAACAAAATCAATCCCTTTACTTCATGATGAACAAGCCCCCTGGGGTGGTGAGTGCGACAAAAGACAAACGACACAAAACCGTGCTTGATTTGGTAAAAAAAAGTGACGGCGTTAATCTACATATTGCAGGACGACTTGACTTCAATTCATCGGGATTACTCTTATTAACTAATGATGGAGCTTGGTCCCGCCATCTTTCCTCCCCTGAACAAGGGATAAAAAAATACTACCGGGTAGCACTAGAAAATAAAATGACGGAAGAATATGTTCAAGCCTTTAGAGACGGCATTTATTTCGAATATGAGGGCATTACAACTCAATCCGCCGAATTGACCATCATCGATGATCGTATAGCTGAGATTAGCGTAACTGAAGGTCGTTATCATCAAATCAAAAGAATGTTTGGCCGGTATCAAAACAAGGTCCTGAGCTTACACCGCTACCGCATCGGTGATCTTGAACTCGATTCAGCGCTGGAGGCAGGCCAATACCGAGCGCTCAGCAACAAGGAGGTGGCGACTATAGGTGGGCATTAACTTGAACAGCTATATTAAAGATCGATAACAGTTATGTTAAAGATCGATCCGAAATAGTACAAAAGCCATTCTTGGTCTAGTATTAATCGGCCATGCCGATTTAAATACGTCACTCCTAGGAGCCCCTTACCATGACAAGAAACAGTGTGATCCTTATTGGTATGCCGGGTGCTGGAAAAAGTACATTAGGAATACTTTTGGCTAAGGACTTAGGCTTGGATTTTCTTGACACCGATGTGGCAATACAGGTGAAAGAAGAGAACACTTTGCAGGAAATTCTGGAACAGCGAGGCTATTTGGCTTTACGCGCAGTAGAGGAAAACGTGCTGCTCACTACCGACTGTCATGGCAAGGTAATCGCCACGGGTGGCAGCGCAGTCTACAGTGACAAAGGTATGGCTTATCTTAAGTCCTGCGGTACCGTAATATATTTAGACGTGCCTTTGGGAGAACTTCGACGCCGCATCCATAACTATGAAACGAGGGGGATCGCTCGTCGTCCTGATCAATCCTTTGCGTCACTATTTGAAGAACGAGCAGTGCTATACCGTAAATACGCTGACATCACTGCTGTCTGTGGCGATCTTGAACCCGGTGAAATGGTCGTGCAGGTACTTGAAGCCCTCAACAAAATCTGACTTGTAAATTTTATTCGCTCTCGCAAAATTCCACTAACATCGGAATAATCCCCCTCTTTCTTCGCATTCAGCTCAAAAGTGTTGTATAGCGTCTGTTATGTTTTTGATATGAAATAAGGCCAAAATTAAGTGTTGAGAGGATCAGTCCAAAAAACTGTTTATCTTTGCAAGAACTTGTTTATCGTTGACAGGCTTTTGTATATAACCGCTAGCACCCGCTTTCTTGCTTTTTTGCCTCACGTCTGTCTTATCTAAACTAGAAACCAAGATTATGGGGATATGTCGAGTCTTTGAATCTTTCCTTAATCCTGCACAAACATCGTATCCAGAAATAGACGGCATTTTTATGTCAAGCAAGATTAAATCAGGGTCGTAGCTATGGACTTCATCTAAATAATGAGCAGCATCTTGCAGTAGTAAAACATTAAAATGATTCTCTAAAACCATAGAAAGCAAGGAGAGGTTCTCCTCCTCGTCGTCAATTACCATGACTTTTTTACGTTGTTTCAAAACCTCCCCATTGACTTGATTGCGACCCTTCTCTTTGGATAGATAAAGCGCCTTGTCTGCACATTTAATCAGGTCATGTAGACGATGCTCTGCGGTATTCAAACAAGTGCTAACCCCCAAACTAAGGGTGACATAATTACTAGTAGTAGAATTAAAATGTGCAATTTTGAGATTTTCTATCTCTTGTCTGATGGATTCAGTAATAACCTTTGCGTCCTCCAGCTCGGTGTTGGGTAGGATAACGACGAACTCTTCCCCACCATAGCGGGCCGCTAGATCCATGGGGCGTTTAATCCTTGACTGGATTGCGTTACTCACCTCGACAAGACAGCTATCCCCTTCTTGATGACCATAGTTATCGTTGTAAAGTTTAAAATGATCTATATCTATCATAATAAGCGACACTGGATTTTGATCACGCTGGCATTGTTTCCAGCATTTATCTGCGTGAGCTTCAAACCCTCGACGATTCGTCAGACCAGTAAGCCCATCGGTAATACTTGTTCTAGCCAGTTGTTCATTCAATTGATTAAGGCAGTTTTTCATCCCAATGATACGTTCCATTGCTTTTATTTTTGCTCTAAATATAATGGGATTTATGGGTTTCGTGAGATAGTCATCTCCACCTGAGTCGATACCTTTATTGTATTGTTCATCAGAATCTAAACCGGTCAAAAAAATAATGGGAATCCAGTCGTCCTTTAATATCTCCCTTAATTGCCTTGTTGTCTCAAAGCCATCGAGACCAGGCATTTCAACGTCCATAAAAATAAATTCAGGTATGTCTTTTTTTAATATCTCTATCGCCTCCAGACCCGAGGAAGCCTTCATTGGTACATGACCACATTCAACAATATGTGCGGAAGCTATTTCTCGAATGGTTGCAGTGTCGTCAACAATTAATATTCTCATGCACAATTTCACGTATTAAGAGCAGGGATAACTGTAAGTATAGGCATAAATGTAGACGTGAGTGTCAATACATTCGTCAGTACATTTGTCAGTACATTTGTCAGTAAAAATAGAATTTAGCTATAAGCTGTAAGGCTGGTTTAACCACCAGAATTAACCCACATTCTCGTCACAACCTCTAATATTATTGCAATAAACCGTTTAGCTTTAGCTAAAGCGCTAGACAGTCTACCGCTGTCTGTCAGCCTAAAAGATAGTTGAATAGACAGCTGAATAAATAATTGAATAGATAGGCGGGGCAAAAGCAGGTGTTGATTATCCAACACCCTTTGAAGGGATATTCCGCCTATCATCGCTACATAGATCGTTACTTTGGACAACCGCATTAGCACTAGGAAAGAAGATATCATCTGCTCTTCTCTCCTTTTTAAATTCCATAGTTTTGGCTCTCCCTCTCTGTATTATGGCTATCGCCCACTGTATCATAGCGCTTGGCGCCATCGCTTTATAGTATAAGCACATAATTGCACCTTAGGATTTGCGCTAACCCCTGTTGTTTGTTCTCTTCATTAAATTATTTTTTAGGAGTTTTGATAATTTTCGTATTTAAATACCGAAAGATCGTAAGCTACATTTCCATAGTGCTTCCCCTAATTATGATCGAAGGTGCAAAACAACATGGCCTCCCAATTGAATACATCGCCAAATTGGAACACACTGACTATGTATACTATTTTGGATTATCTGAGATTTTCGGAACGTTTATACATGCCGGTATAATGCTTATATCACATTAACCGTATTGCTTCCCTATTAGTAATTGATAATTGATAATTGATAATTGATAATTGATACCCTTACAATGTCGGGGCCGATGCCCTTAAGTAAAATGTCGTTATCGCTATCGTTAATTCCTACGTTTAAAGGCGTAATTTGACCATGAGCTTAACATGTTAGAACAAAATAAATACTCTTTGGAAGAAGTCAAAGCTCTACCGGATTCGCTTGTTGTAGTGATAATCGAAGGAGGCGTTTACGACACAACCGAGTTTCTAGATCTTCATCCTGGCGGTCGAGAGGTTCTATTGAAGCATAACCGTCGTGATGCGACCAAAGCCTTCCAGAGGGTATCGCACTCTAACGAAGCTCGAGCGATGTTACGCAACTATCAGAGTAACTATTCAGCGCATCCCCCCGTCAAATCGAGTTCTCTCTGAATAAACTCGGGCCATTTCCCTGCAAACAAGCACTCTAGGGCCTCACCGACGCCGACATTGTGCTTCCTACAA
>JAESQG010000546.1 GCA_016765265.1 Pseudomonadales bacterium
CTTGTCTAATATTGAGGCCGGTCTTCGCCTTCGCTATGAAATACAGCGTGAGTTTGCACCCTATATCGGGGTTAACTGGTTGAAGAAATTGGGTAATACCGCTGATTTTTCTCGGCTGGCAGGCTCCGATGTTAGTAAAGCGCAGTTAGTGCTAGGAGTTCGAACCTGGTTTTAACCCTGGCTTTAACTCCGGCTTTAACTCCGGTTTTCCATTGGCTGGTTTGTGGAAAAACGAGGCTTTAGAAGTACTACGAAAAAACACACATTTTATTAAATAGATCTATTAAAGGAGATCAACACATGTATATTAAATCAATTTTTATTTTGGCACTGCTAACCGGAATATTTGCAGGCGCTTCTTTTGCTGGCGGTTCCCATGGGCACGGTCACGGCAAGAGGGAAGGAATGAACCACAGTAACATGGAGGTCAAGGGTCATAGCGAGATGGAGGGCATGGCTCACGACGAAGAACATCAACATGATAGTGGAGGAAGTCCTGTTGGAGAACCCGGCTTAGCAGGTCAGGCAACAAAAATCGTTCACGTCATTACTCTGGATACTATGCGATATGAATTTTCACCTCAGCCAGATATAAGAGCGGGTGATATCGTAAAGTTTATCGTCACTAACCAAGGAAAAATCCCTCATGAATTTTCCATCGGCGATGAAAATGAACAGAAAGCACATGCGAAAATGATGAGAGAAATGCCCAATATGGTACATGAGGATGGCAATACAGTTACCGTCAAACCTGGTGAAACCAATGAACTGACTTGGAAATTCAAAGCCGGTAGTGAAGTGGTTTTTGCCTGCAACATTCCTGGACACTACGAAGCTGGAATGTTTAAGAAAATTATATTAACGAAGTAGAAAATAGCGTGTCGGGGTTCTAGCGAGAAATCACCCAAATGTCTGGGAATTGGCTACCGGCGAATGCAAGTCGATTTTTCATGTCATCAAAATCAGTCCAGGCACATGGCCTCAAAATTATAGAAATAAGCCTTGTGTCATGTTCTTTAGCTCGTATCTTAGCTTTGTTCCATTCTTCTTTGCATGCTGCTGAGTTCAGGAAATCAACACTAATCAAAAAAACAACAATATCAGATGATTCTAAAGCGGAATCGATTTTATCATTAATCACCTCACCTGGTTGTATCTCATTGTCGCTCCATTCATCTAATACGCCATTTTCTCTCAACGTTACTAGAGACTTTTCCATGTTTTCTCGATGAATTTCATCCGAATGGCAATAACTATAAAAAAGGTTAACCGACATTGATGTTCCTTATCTGAAATTTTATAAATGATAGTTGTAGTACCCTTAATCGTTGGAAATTAGGTTATTCATTTTATCAATGAGTGCATGGCCTACATTGCCAGACAATTGGCCACCTTCCTCAATATACTCCCACACCGTCGCATCACTCTTCCACCCGCCTTGACGCTTGATAAGTTCAAAATCAATATTCTCTCGTGCCGCCGATGTTGATAACCCTCGACGAAAACTATGGCTGCTTAGCTCTGGTGTAAATTTGAATTGACAGCCATCTCCTACACCTCTAAGAATATCGGTAATGGACCCAGGATACAGGGATTTTTCTTGAACTTGATCCCAACGATTCACTGCTCTAAATATAGGGCCATCGATAATAGCAGCGCTGTCTAGCCATGTTTTTAGCGATGACACAGGGCAAACGCCAGTACTGCTTTTTGGAATAGCTCGATAGATGCCTTGTGATTCTTGATCAGTTTTTGATTTTAGTATGTGTATGACTAAGCCTTCAGGTTCCCAGGTTAAGTCCTGGACTGTGATTGCTACAAGTTCGCTGCGCCGAAATGCGCCGAAGAACGCAATCAGGATCAGTGCTATATCACGAGATCGTTTATTTGATTCTGATAATCCGTTCAAATAAATCAGCATCGTTGCCAGATGCTCAAGACGAAGTGCCTTTGCCTTACGCTTGGGCTTACTATGGACTCGTCGTATTCCTTCTAGAGTTTTTCTGACGCTAGGGTGCTGTGTCGGATCGTCGATACTCTGATAATGGTGCCATTGACTTAGTGCTGTAAGATGAACTGTTAATGTTCTAGGGCTTAATTTATCTGCAGAGGTAAGCAGATATTGCGTTAGAACTTCAGGATGAGTAGGAAGCCTTCCTCCCCATGATTCAAACTTCTTAATCGCTGCCCGATAGGTTCGCCTTGTATTGTCTGAGGTTGCAGCTTTGATGTAGGGGTTAGATTGAGGTCTTGATAGTGCTGAGTTGTTTTGAGGTGATAATGTAAGCGTATCAATGCTGGTTATTTCTTCGCTCATGGTTCCCTTCTGTTATTCACCTGGTATTGCCTTTTTGTATCGGCATTACACATCAAGATGTAGCGCGCGCTGCTCAAGCGGTTAAGCAAGATGGGCAGGAACCTACTGTTGATCGGGTGCGGATAAACCTTGGTACAGGCAGCAGAAGCACTATCGCTCCTTTGCTTAAGCAGTGGAAAGCCGACAGGAGCACTTCTGACAGCAACGGCGGCCTTCCTAGTGATCTCGTCAATGCGGTAAAGAATCTGCAGGAGCGAATTCAGTTCAGTGCAAATGAACAGATAGCCAAAATAGCAGAACAACATGATCGTCAATTCTCAGAGCATCAAAATCAAATTGCGAATCTAAACGAATCGCTGGCTAAATCAGAAGTTACGAATCAGCAGTTAAAATCTGATGCCGCGCAATTACTAGACGATAACAAACAATTTAAGACCAATGAAATCCAACTCAGCGAGATTACGATACGTCTCGAAACGCAATATGGAGAAGCCTGCAAAAAGATCGATGATTTACAGTCAACAAATAGTGATCTACGGCAGGAAAATAGAGATATTAGAGACCACTTCGAGCATTACCAAGAACGCATAGCTGAAGATCGGCAGCTAGAGAGACTGCAGCACCGAGAAACGATAACATCATTACAAGATCGCCTCAGCGCTGAGACTCGCTCATTTGAAAGCCAAGCCGAACTCACTCTGGAGGCCAAACAAGCGCTTGCTATTGCACTTAACGCTAATAGAGATTTAAGTAGCCAGTTCAACAAGCTTGAACTCTCTGCAGCGGAAAAACAACAACAGTATCTTTCCTATAGGTCACTCTCTACGGCTCTCAAGCAAGAAATATCACTTATCAAAGAAGAGAGCGATAAGTTGAGGGCCGACCTCAGTGACACACTGGAAAAACTGGCTCGTCACGCCGGTCAGAATGCCATATTAATTCAAACGAACAATACTCTTAATGAGAAGATGCTAGCACTTGAAGATAAATATGCTCAGTCTCAGGATGAGAATAAAATAATACTGCAAGAAAAAGCGATTATCCAAGGTCAATTTAAACAGCTACACGAGACAGTCTAGTTTTCAAAAGAGTAGAGTCAAATACAGATGGTTGCAGTATATCAA
>JAESQG010000547.1 GCA_016765265.1 Pseudomonadales bacterium
CGGCGGTGTCGCCCAACATGGTTTCCGGACGGGTGGTGGCAACCACCAAATGGCCGGAACCATCAGCCAACGGATAACGGAAATGCCATAAATAACCTTTTTCTTCTTCAGAGATAACCTCAAGGTCGGATATAGCGGTGTGTAGCTTGGGGTCCCAGTTGACTAGGCGTTTACCTCGGTAGATGAGGCCTTCATCATGTAAACGCACAAATACTTCTTTAACAGCATTCGATAGACCTTCATCCATGGTAAAACGTTCGCGGGACCAATCGAGGGATGATCCCATACGTCTTAGCTGACGTGTGATGGTGCCGCCGGATTCTTTTTTCCAGTCCCACACTTTTTCAATAAACTTTTCTCTTCCCAGCGCATGGCGGTCCGTGCCCTGAGCCGCAAGCTGGCGTTCAACTACCATTTGGGTTGCGATACCCGCGTGATCTGTGCCTATCTGCCACAGGGTGTTGCGACCCTTCATTCGGTGATAGCGTATTAGTGCGTCCATGATGGTGTCTTGGAACGCGTGCCCCATGTGCAGGCTTCCAGTGATATTGGGTGGCGGAATCATGATGCAGTAGTTATCAACGCCTTCTTTGTTTTCTAGGGAATTGGGCTTGAAATTGCCCTCTTGTTCCCATTTCTGATACCAACGAGTTTCAATTTCACTAGGGTTGTAGGTTTTTTCCATGATGAGGTGTTTTTGTCTCTTTGATAATTACAGTCGCGTCAATCATAAATTCGAATACATAATAAATTCGAATCCGTAATAAATTCGAGTCATTTATAGTGTTAGACGTGCAGAATTATACAACACCATGATCGGAGCACGGCGAAAAAGATCAAAAAGAGAATAGTTAAGAGTGGAGTAGTGTAATTTTAGCGACTAGGAATTATTCGCATTCTTTAATTAATGCTTTGAGAAATGTATCCATGTCCTTTTGCAAACCTTTTCGAAGAGTGTGTTCTATCATAGGGACAAAATCATCGACAATATCCTGAACCAACAAATTAGCCTTGGTTTCCAATTTTTCTATTTCCAAGGGTTTTAAGGGCCCAGCCTCATCGATAAGTTGGTCGATGGCGATTTGCAGCTCTTGAACTGCACTAGCTTGAGTTGACGACAAGGCATCCGTGGCATGTCCGTTTAATTGAACCGAAGTTTTAGCGCTAGGTGCAGTTTTAAAGCTAACAGGAGTTTTCGCTGTCCCCATCGTTTTAATTTCGCTAAGGCGTTGAAAGTTGGCGTTATTATGAGTTGTGCGCTGTCTTCTGAGTGGTGATTGCCTAGCGATAGTTTGAGTGTGAATAGACGTCACGACATTTTTTAGAACGGGCAGATTGGCTTCTCCAGGGGTAATATGGCTCGACCTGTAGGCTTGTAGGTTTGCAGCTTCGCCCGTGAGTATCGGTTGTCGGTTGACCTTTTTCATTGATTTTCCACGTATTATTTTTGTTTTGTGTGCACAGCCCAACAAGATGGATGCGAATTAGAGGGGATAATAATAGGAATTGGGACAACATATTGTGGTGTTATCGTAGTGATATTGTTGTTCTATGGTTAATGTGTGAACTGAGCGATCGAAAAGTAGGCTTTTGAAGCTTATAGAGAATGTTTTTACTTTTTAGATAAATCGTGAGAATGCAGATCACATCCGTTGTCACGGTAAAACTTGAAGTTTGTTCTGGAGGCCTGTTTTAGGATTTCATCTTGAGGGACGATTTCCGCCACGCGCTTAAAGCGATTGAAAAATTCGGGCACGGTATCTGTTAGGTTGATTAACACGTCGTGATGCTTGCCGGTGTTTTGCCCGTGGCCGATTTGAATAGGAGGTGGAGCATTAGGACCCTCTCCGAGAATATTATGTGGCAGAAATGATTCTGGCTTTTGTTGCCATAATAATTCGTCCATTTCATAAGCCTCTTCCTCGGTCGCCTGGATAAATACTTTGTGTCCCATCCGATAGGCTTTTTCCGTCAAACGGCATGCAAAAGACAAGCGAGATTTGGGCGCCGGATCTGACAAAATATAAAAGTCTACTCGAATCATGTGACCATAATACTCTCAGACCGGTATTGGGGGCAAACTGGACTTAAGTTTGCCCCTATCTAGGCAATGATTCTAGACAATGATTTGCGGGTTAGTTTTTTCGGCGGGGTTTTTTACCCTTCCCAGGTTGAGTTTGCTCATCTGCGCGATCTTGCAGATACTGAGTCAATAGCGGTACAGGACGCCCAGTTGCTCCTTTCTTCATCCCGCCGCTCACCCATGCCGTTCCCGCAACGTCCAGGTGTGCCCACTGATAATCTTCCGCAAAACGCGACAGAAAGCAGGCAGCCGTGATTGTGCCTGCGGGACGCCCACCAATATTGGCCATGTCGGCGAAAGGGCTGTCCAACTGACTTTGATATTCCTCCCATAGCGGTAACTGCCAGGCTTTGTCCATGGCGGTTTCCCCTGCCGAGAGCAAGTTTTTTGCGAGTGTCTCATCGTTGGAGAGCAATGCTGAGGTCTGATGACCTAGCGCCATGATGCAGGCACCGGTGAGCGTGGCAATATCCACAACACTTGCCGGTTTGAATTGGCCTACATAGGTCAGCGCATCACAAAGCACTAACCGGCCTTCTGCATCGGTATTGAGTATTTCTACTGTTTTGCCGGACATAGTGGTAACGATATCGCCGGGCCTTGAGGCGCCGCCGCTAGGCATGTTTTCAGCCGCGGCGATCAGTGCCACTACATTGAGATTTAAGTTTAATTCACAAATGGCTTTTATCGTTCCGAGGACACTGGCGGCACCTCCCATGTCGTATTTCATCTCGTCCATGCCCGCCCCAGGCTTTAATGAAATGCCACCAGAATCAAAGGTGATCCCTTTCCCTATCAAGGCGTGGGGAGCATCGCCAGTTTTTCCACCCTTGTACTGCATCACAATTAATTTGCCAGGCTGATCACTGCCTTTGCTCACAGACAGAAAAGCACCGGCTCCCATTTTTTCTAACTCTTTTTCATTGACGATTTTCACACTCAACTTGGGATAAGATCTGGCCAATTGTTGCGCCTGTTTCGCGAGGTAGGTGGGATGACAGACATTAGGGGGCGTATCGCCGAGAGC
>JAESQG010000548.1 GCA_016765265.1 Pseudomonadales bacterium
ACGATACTCATCTATGAATGCCACTAATACTTCGGTTTGCGGTCGAGCTTTGCTTGGGCGTAAAAAGCAGCGGCCTTGCGCAATATCTCATTCGCTCCTTTGAGCTCGCGCACTTCCCGTTCTAGTTCCTTCGTTCGCTGAGATTGATCGGTCGCGATACCAGGCTTTGTGCCTGAATCGATCTCCATCTTCTTCACCCACGAACGTAAAGTCTCTGGGGTACAGCCTATTTTTGACGCAACTGATTGCCTTCGAATGTGAATAAGGGAACGATAATGCTTAACGGCCCCGATGCCTAGTAGCTGGTTGTAATAGCTCCTAAAAAGGAAGGCATTGTATTAAATTAGATCAAAAAAGCTAACTGCAGAGGGCTGGGACGACCACCTGCAAATACTAAAACTCTAGTAGATCAGTTAATCCGTTGAACGCATCTTGCCTTTATCGTGAACGTTTTAGCTGATTTTGACACAGTATGTGGGTCCTCTATGCTTGTTTATAGGGGCTAACTAGGAGAGCTAAAATTCGTATGAAATTCTGTACACTATTAATCATTGTCTGTGTTTTTGCCGGATGTACCAATAAGCAAAGCGAACCTATACGGATCGGAATTAACCCGTGGCCTGGTTATGAGTTTATGTTTTTAGCCGGGCACAAGGGCTTCTTTAAACGGGTGGGCCTTGACATTGAATTGGTACAACTAGGTTCTTTGTCCGATGCACAGCGAGCTTACATTAATGGAAAAACGGATGGCATGGCCACAACCATAATAGAAGCTGTGCAATCATCTCCCTTGGGTGGTGCTCCCCTCAAAGTTGTACTCATACCAGATTACTCCAATGGTGGAGATGTTATCGTTGCTAATAAAAGTGTCGGTGATATGAAATCTCTGAAAGGCAAGAAGGTTGGCTGTGAAGTTAGTTCGCTTGGTATATATATTTTGCAACGAGCATTATCTAGAGCGGGTCTTACGCTGCAGGATGTAGAGGTCGTTAACGTAGAGCAGTTTCAAGGTGAAAAGTATATGTTAGAGGGGATTATTGATGCTTTTGTTAGTTATCCGCCAGTCTCTGTCAAAATATTAAATCATAATCAGTATCATACTGTTTTCACAAGTGCTGAAATCCCAAACGAGATAATTGATACGATCTCTCTTTCTGAAACGATCATAAAGGCTAATCCCGATCTAGTTCCTAAATTGCATCTGGCTTGGCAACTGGCGCTAGACTATTACAAAACTAACCCAACAGATGCCATTGCCATTATGGCGAAACGGGAAGGTATAGCGCCCGATGAATTTGCAGGTGTCTTATCAGATTTGGTAATCCTAGATAATGCTGAACAGATAAAAATATTTTCCGATCCAGATAAACTTCAAACTGCTGCAAAAAGTGTGTGTGAGACCTTGGTGCATGTAGAATCGATTAGTACGGATTGTGAAAACTACCCCGATATCATCTACAGAGGAAAAATATAACATTTTAGAAAATATATGAAATTTGAAAAAAGATTTACAATTACGGCAAAAATATTGTTGCCGATGCTCATCACTAGTGCGATTACACTGGCGGCGATAGTCGTGGTGTTTTCGTTGTTTGAAAAGTATGAAATTGTACAAGAAGCTGAACTAGGGGCAGAGTTTGTGATTGAGTCTTTGGTTATTGGTACCGAGATGGATGCTTCGCAGGGCAATGTACAAAGAATTCTCGCGGCGCTTGCTGCCAATAAAAATATTCACCGTCTACCCTAATAAATACAGACCAGATGATTATCGCTGATAATGATCAAATGAGAATTAATGAAATTGCCTCGAACACGATGAATGAATCTGAAAAGCGGGTTATTAACGATTTAGCCAGCAATCGAGTGCAGCGACATGCAGATTTGAGCTCTGGAAATTTGTTTTACCGAGCATTGCGGATTCCTTTAATTGATCCAAAGGTTAATCGGCTCAGGCCTCACACTGTTCTATTGGCTTATGACATCACAAAAACCAGTGAAAAGGTCCAAAGAGAGATCCTGGTGGTGTTGTTGGTCATCGCCTCGGGTGTTGTTGTAATGATGAGTGCAATTTATCTTATATTACGGCGAGTTTTGCTTAAACCGCTTAGTGTGATTTCAAATGCTTTAATGAATCAGGAGGATTCATTAGAAAAGTTGAAGTTCACGTCAAGCTCTAAAGATGAAATCAGCATTTTGGTCGATAGCTATAACCTTCTTATTGGCCGACGTTTAGAGCAGGAGGAGGCGCTGAGGAAGGCTCGTCGATATATTGATTCCATTACTGACGAAGTTCCCGTTTTACTTGCTTATGTTGATAGCAATAAGTGCTTCAAGTTTGTGAATAAAAATTTCGAACGCTGGTTTGGTCGAAGCCATCATGGCTTTATTGGGAAACGATATAACGACTATATGTTTAATCGAGATGATCTAAGTGGCTCCTTGATTGCCTATGCTGACAGGGTTTTAGGGGGTGAAGTTGTCGATTATGATTATGAATATATTTATCCTGTCGCAGGAAAAAAACAGGTCCATGTCACCTATAGTCCAGACCGAAGCGCTAATGGCTCGATTGAAGGGTTTTTTATCTGTGTAGAGGACATTACCGCAAGAGTGGAGACTGAGAAAAAGCTAGAGATTGAAAAAAACAGCGCGCAATCTGCTTCAATCGCCAAGTCCGAGTTTCTTGCTAATATGTCTCACGAACTACGGACGCCGTTAAACAGCATGTTGATTCTTTCAGGATCATTTATACAAAACTTAGAGGGAAATTTGACGGACGAACAAATTGTAAGTGCAAGATATATACACTCGGGTGGTGAAGAACTGTTAGAAATAATCAATGATCTTATGGATCTTTCCAAGGCTGAAGCTGGAATGTTATCCATCGTTAGAGAAAATACTTATATTCATGATATTAGCAGTTTAATGCAATATAAGTTCGATCCCGTTGCCGATATGAAGAAGGTACCATTATCGATTGATATTGCTGATGACGTACCTGAGTTTATTGTGAGTGACTTAAAACGTATCAGACAAATCCTCAAAAACTTTCTTTCAAATGCTTATAAATTTACTAGCTCTGGAGAAATAAAATTAAAGATTTTCAAAACAACTAATAAAACTAAATCATATCAGGGTCAACCAAAAAGTATTGACGTCGTTGCTTTTGCGGTTATCGATTCAGGTATCGGGATTGCTGGCGATAAACAGGATTCCATCTTTGAAGCATTTCAGCAGGAGGATGGTTCAACGAGTCGGTGCTATGGTGGGACTGGGCTCGGTTTGACGATTGCGAGTAAATTAGCTGACTTATTAGAAGGGTATATTACACTGTCAAGCACTCACGGCGTTGGTAGTACATTTACAGTGTATATTCCTATTGGAGATATTCAGAATAGTCATGAGGACAGGCCAAGACTATTAAATACTGAACCAACGAAAGCTGCGATAGACCCGGTTAGAGAGAAACCTGTAGCTAAGCCAAAATCAAAAGATGTGTTGGTGGATAAGGCGCAATTAAAAAATAAATTTAGTCTTCCTCAGGGTAAAAGAGCTTTAATTGTCGATGACGATATGCGTAACGTATTTGCATTATCGAAGTTGCTTACCGATGCCGGTGTAGTAGTAACTATCGCCGACAGCGGCCAGTCGGCAGTAAAAAATGCGAAAACGAATGATTATGACTTTGTGTTAATGGATATCATGATGCCGGGAATGGACGGTTTTGAAGCTACGAAGGAAATAAGAAAAATTGAACGCTTTGAGACAGTGCCCATTATTGCACTAACCGCGAAAGCCATGAGCGATGACAGAGAAAAGTGCTTAGCAGCTGATTTTAATGATTATATGGCGAAACCAGTCCATATTGAAGCGCTACTAATGATGGTGGAGGATTGTATTGGGGGGGCTCGTTATACTAATTAGTGCTTGTGCTGTGCTAAACCCTAAATCAGGCACTAAAACAGGATCTTATCATAGCTTGCCTTTTCAGCCCGGTCACGTATGTTGACGCCGATGAAAAAGCGCGGTTATTTGCCGCTGTTCAAGGAGATCAATAACAGCTTGCTGTACTCGAATAAAGTGAAATTAAAACCGGGACAAAAACCAAGAGATCAGGCGCTTATTGCTCTAGTCATTGAAATGAAAAAACGCAACCCAACGTTTGGCTATTTACGAATTTCTCTGCAGATTTACGAGTCTTTTAACATTGAGATTAGCCTGTAGTGTTCGAATTACTAAATTTACGCAGCAACTGGTACTTGATAAAGCCCATTGCAAGCCGACTTCCACCGAAACCGATCAAGCGATACTACTTTCTTGCCGATTTCTGAATCGAGTGTCATCGCAGTGTGCGTTTTCTTAATTTTAGGCTGCTACCTTAAAGTGAGTGAAGTCGGGAAATAATTTCTTCAATTATCGAACCGCTACAAAGTCAGCATTAACTCACATAATTTAAACCCGACTCCGATGTCTCATTCCAACCACCCCCCCGCAGAGAATAATCAAAAGTGGCATCAGAAACAAAATAGCAGCAATCATACGTTGTTGTTTACTGGTTAAATCCAATCGCTCAACATTGACTAATTTTGGGTTGAGGTAAACGGTATAATCCAGCTCTGATACCCAGTTGACGATGTTGAGTCCCATGCTTGCGTTGCTATATTTATTGATATAAATATTCGTCAAAAAGTCGGCATCCGTAAAAACAATGATGCGAGTGTCTGATGTATCACCGTCTTCTTTCGGTTCAAATATCACGTAAGAGATTGGTACCGGTCCGGGGATATCTATGCCCTCGTTGAATTGTATGTCTAAGGTTCTGTTTGTTTCTGCCCAGCTACTTTCTTTTGTTGAGCTAAGGACGATAGGCGCTAGTTTGATTGTTGGCCGACGTTCATCTAGGACTGAGATGGAGCGAGGTCGAACGTAGAAGGTATAGTCTAGGCCTGCTGTAATTGCCTTGTGTGCTAGATAATTGTTTGTTGCAGGGCTGCCCACGTCCTTGCCTACGTGACTACTTAAGTCCACAACGATGTCGGTGCCAATATTGATGCCCCATTGGTTGAGAATGGCGTTTAAGGATGGGTTTTTGTTTTCCTGCTCAGAGGTTAATGGTTTATCTGGCGTGGTAACAAAAGTATGTTCAATAAGAAATAGTGCATCTCCACCTTTGTTTAAATAGTCGTTAATCAATGTTTGTTCTGTTTGAGTCAGTTCTGTATGGGGGCCTGCAATGATCAGTACATCACAATCGTCTGGGATCTTTTTTTCGATACCGAGCATTAGGCTTTTACTGTTCATGTTGTTGGCTTCGAGTGTTTTTGCAAAAATACTCAGTCCTAGATTCTCTTCGTTTGAAATCGAATACTCGCCATGGCCGGTGAGAAAGTAAACTTGGCGTTGCTCTCTTGTCACTTTCACGAGCGCATTTATCACTTGTTCTTCTGTTAATGAATACTCTGAGAAATCCACATCCTTTCTCTCTTCACCAGAACGAATAATGAGTTTTCTTTCTTTGCCGTTGATGACGTTTCCAAATTGTGCAGCATAGCCGATCCGTTCTATTGGATTGATGATCTCTATGTTGATAGCCCCATTTGAGGCTCTTTCGAATTCTGCTAATAGGTCGACCAAATATTTTGGCGGCAACCCTACATAAAAAGCGGTGATATCTACTTGTTGATCAATGGCGTTCACTATGTCGATGGTGTTTTTTGTTAGTGTGTGTTGTTTGTCGTGTGTGACGTCCCATCGATAGGGCAAATTAAAAGTGTAATAATTTATGCCAACAAGGAATGACGACGAAAAGAAGACAATGGCTATTATAAAGCTTATCTTTTTCCACTGTAGTCGATACCAACGTCGGGATGATTGGTTAGTGAGAGACTTGTAACCTGTGAGAAATATCGAAAGAAGGCCTAATAGTGTGAGGGTTAATAATATGCCATTCGTAAGTTGTTCAACATAAAAATAGCTGCCAGCTGCTGCGAGACAGAGTAGGCCAAATACAAATAAGTAGGGTGATTTGTTGTGGTTATTTTTTTTCATTTTAGGATAATCTATTTTCAATGCTTAATCGGGTAAATACGATACATATAAAAATGCCACTTACATAATAGGTAATATCTGCGATGGTGATAATGCCGGAGGTAAGGTTTTCTAGATGTTTTACGGTACTTATTTGTTGGAAAATCGTGGCAAGGGGACCTTCGAAATATTGGGAGAATTGAGGGGAGAAATAGAGTAAAAATAAAA
>JAESQG010000549.1 GCA_016765265.1 Pseudomonadales bacterium
ATGCCGTGTATCGCTTTCGTGGCCTGCCCGCAGCTTTCCATGCCGACTGGGTCAGTTGTGCCGATGACGAGTCGCGGCATTTCATGCTGTTGCGTGAGCGCCTGCTGGCCCATGGCCACGACTACGCCGACTTCCCTGCGCACAACGGCCTGTGGGAGATGTGCGAGAAGACCGCACATGACGGCCTGGCACGCATGGCGCTGGTGCCGCGCGTACTGGAGGCGCGCGGCCTGGACGTGACACCGGGCATGATCGACAAGCTGCGCAACGTCGGCGATGGCGAGACCGCGGATGTGCTGGAGATCATCCTGCGCGAGGAAGTGGCGCACGTCGCCGCAGGTTCGCGCTGGTACCGCTGGTACTGCGAACGTGCCGGCGTTGAACCGCGCGCACGCTTCAAGGCACTGCTGGTCGAGTTCGCAGGCGGTTACCTGCACGGTCCGTTCAACCTGGAAGACTGTACAAACAAATCATTATATTTTTTTATAGTGCGCTACATGAGCAGAGGAATAATCTTATTTTTCTCTTATAAAACAATGCCATATAAATATAATCCTCCCGAGAAAAGCATTTCGCTAAGGAAATATATTTGACTCAATATAAATCAATGGGCTCGCAGCTTTGAAATTCATGAGTTACATTCCGTTTTTCGGTAAATAAAAAAGATAAAAATGTTACTCTTGTTCATGCCGTAAAATATCCTACCGACAAAAATACCTCACCACTGGATAGTCGCCGGCACTCACTATTTTTAATTATATGGGATAGTTTTGGTGAACTACCGCTAACGAATGATACAAGGCTAAGAACATCGAATTTCGAAATAATTTAAGGTTCAGAATAACAGCAAATGTGGTACATTTGCCCATCGAAAAAACACAATACAGACCCTAGCAATCACTATCAAATTGCAAACAATCAATCCAAATTATAATTAGCCCTTTTGCTAATTATTGTTATCGAGGAATACCCTATGACCGCCCCCCTTGTTGACTTAAAAAAGCAAAATGGCGTCGCCATTTTAACTTTAAACAGGCCTCAAAAGTTTAACTGCCTGTCCCTCTCCGTCCATAAACTACTTGAAGAAATTGTCATCTCCCTTGAACAAGACAAGGAAGTACGCTGTATTTTAATTTGTGCTAATGGAAAGAATTTCTGTACCGGTGCGGACCTGGAAGAGGTCAAGGGTATCCGGGATTCCCAAGAAAAACTTAAGCACTTTATTGGACAAGGAAATCGAGCCCTCGCTAGACTAGAAAATAGTGAGTTGCCTGTTATAGCTGCCGTGCAGGGATTAGCCTTGGCAGGCGGCCTTGAGCTGGTGCTCGCTACCGATGTTGTGTTCGCGGCAGAATCAGCACAACTAGGGGACCAACATTCTCATTTTGGATTAATTCCAGGATGGGGCGGCTCTCAACGATTACCGAGAATTGTTGGCAAACGACGCGCACTCGATTTGCTTTTTAGTGCTCGCTGGCTCAAAGCCAACGAAGCGCTATCCATGGGGCTGGTCAATTATGTCGTCCCGAACGAAGAGCTTCAAACCACTGCCTTGGAATATTGCGAAAAATTAGCGAAGAAAAGCCGCAGCGGTCTTGGTTTAATGAAGTCCTTGGTGCATGAAGGTTTAGATCTAGACATTAACGCATCAATAGATTTTGAAGCAGCTCGCGCTGTACCCGCATTACAATCAGAAGATGTTACCGAAGGGCTTGCTGCTTTTGAGGGTCGTAGAGAACCTAAATTTGCTTAATCTTAAATTGACGGTGATAAGTTTCCGTTGCGATCTACGTACTGCTATCATGTCCTTCCCCTTCGACCGCTTTCGGGGGAACCCCTTTTCCAGTAAACATTTTGCGTATCCAGAATTCCCTATATTGCCTTGGCGTTACACCAACAACTTTATTAAGAAATTTTCCCCTAATTTCCGATTCATCACTTTGATTGAGAGGTAGTGCGACACTCCCGTTCACATAGGCTTTAAGTTGGCTCCCTCATAGCTCTGAATAGGGAGAGCGTAGATTGATATTGGGGGCGGGATAACTTACGACTATCACTCCGCTGTATCACCCGATTTAATAGTCGCTATCTTTTTTACAGCATTACTTAAGTTCGCGTTATCTATGTACCCAATTGCGCCTCTATTTTCTGAGACCCACTTAATTACTTCCAAATCATTCGTTAACTTCTTCGGTCGAAGCATTCTTCCCGTAAAAATTTTTGTTGTCCAAGATCGACTGTGTTGTGATATTGACCTGCCGAGTACCTGTCGAGAAAACTGTTCTGTAATCTCCACGTTATCTGGCTGAAAAGACAAAACGATGGGGCTATTATCGGGGAAACGAAGCTGGCGAACTTTATAAATACCTTTTATCTCGGTTTCTGAAAGAGTAACTAATGGATTATCCATATGAACAACCACGGCGATATCTGCCACCGATATTAGCGGCGAAAATAGAGTAATGAATAATGTCAGTTTAAACCACTGATACATTGTCTTCTCAACTAATAAATGAAGTCCAGGGTCATGCTAATCACCGTTACTTCCTCATCAAAACCGGGCGTGGTACCTACACTTAAAATTGCGGTAGCATCCAATAATTCTCCATTTAACACTTGCGCCTTCAGAGACATCGAATCACTCACATCATATCGGCAACCTATTGTGAGAGACTCTCCTGTAAATTCTTCTGCTGCACTATCCGTATCAATAATACTCCCTCCAAATGTGATGAAAGATGTCCATTGGTTGACGATATAATGCAAGGATAAGTAATAGGCACTGGCATCGCTCAAACTCTTTATATCCAAGTTTCCGTATTCGGACGTTACCCCCCAACGTTCTTGAAGAAATTGCAAACCCACTGCAGACAATAAACTACCCGTCGTGATCCCGTAGTTTAAAGCAGGAATATCTACAACTGTGGTTATATCCGACGCCGCCACATTAACGATAAGATTATCCGTCACATAACGCAGTCTCCCGCCGTACAGGGATTTAGTGTTAAATAAAGTGCTCAATCCCAATGTGCTTAACTCGTCTTTGGCTTGACCACGATAAATCTCAGCTTCCAGAAAGGAATTTTGGAAACCACGTTTAAAAACTGCACTAAAGCCATTGAATCGATGCAACCCCGCAAGCAAACGATAAAGCTCGATGGGAGGGCGAACCCAATTATAGGTTTGGGTAATCAACAATGTTTCAGAAAAAAGAAATTGGGGTAAGCGCAGCCTTCCGGCTCGAAGTGTTAGGTTATCTGAAACATAATGGGAGACAAATAACCACTCCGCCACTACATCAAAACTGTTGCCTTTATCCTAAATTCAGCAGTTAAGAAATTGATGTACAATGCAAGCTCTTTAAAATCAGGGGTCTGCGATGGTTCTTCCACCAAACACAACTCACCCAGAGGGTGGGA
>JAESQG010000550.1 GCA_016765265.1 Pseudomonadales bacterium
ACGTCGACATTTGTTTGTCGGTTTTTTTGGCCTGGTTCTTAAAAGCTTTGGTGCGTTTTTCCGCCTTATCCATCGACGTTCTAAACGAGGCGCTATTAAGCTCAAGGTTTGCAGTTAGTTTTGCTATTGTCGCCATTTACAATGATCTCAAGATTGCGATTTGTTGCGCTTGTGTTTGGGGTTTTCGTTTCTTTGGGTAAAAATCAGAAGGTTTTACTTTTTCGGCCCCGGCAGCGCCATAAATCGCCGCGCAGATTTGACCTGTTGAATAAATATCCAATTGCTCGGTGAAAGGGTTTTCGGTGTAGTAATGGTAAAGCCCGTCGAACTCTGTACACGATAACTCGCTCAAAAGCCGCATATAATCCGCCCGCTTGTACTCTCGGCCCAGGATAATAGCGAATTCAACGGTGGCGCTTGGACCGGGAATTACTTTCCCACCTTTTGGTTTTTGCCATCTTCCTCATCCATAAAAAACCCCGATAACTTCATTGCAATCAACGTCAATTTAGACAATATGCGCTCTGGAAGGCGCTCAAGTTCTCTTTTGGTTTTATCAAAATCAAAACCATCAATTCCAGGCTTTAAACTGCAAGAAACTAGATACAGCTCCCTTTCTAGCCCTCTCTCGAAACGATCTTCTCCCTCCTCATCAGTCATCATGCCCAACACCTTGACACGCTCTAATGACGATATTTCATAGAGGGTACATTCGTCGCCTGTACCCTCTATTTTTACCTTTTCACTTTTTAAATAGGACTCTTTGAATATCATTACCATTTCGCTTTATTAAGTAACTGTGGGCTTACCGCTTACTTTGAATTTAACGGTCTGTGTGATTTTGTCCTCCATTGCAACTGGGGCGCTCATTCCAGTGACAAAGCCGTGATAATCGACTGTAGTGCCGTCTGGATACTCTACCCGGTAGTACATAAGAGTGTCGTTTTCTAAATCCGCCTTAAGGAGTACCTGTCCGGCATCAGCAATGTCCCAAATCAAGGACAAGGAGAGCTCGCCCGCATCGATCATGCCAGGCTCAAAAGTCTTAAATTGATCTGCCTGATCCAGTGTTGTGTTTTCAATGGAGCCACGCGACGACTCGCCAACCTCAACATCCAATAGGTTGGCTATCTGCGTATAAGTAACATCATCCGTAGATCGTAAAAATTTAGTTCCGTATCCTTTCATTTTGTATTACCTCTCGTTAGTGATGAACCATAAAATCTTGAACGATGCGATAAAGTTTTAACTTCTTATCCACAATCGTTCGCCGGTCAAGCCGTTTTATTAAATCGATTCGCTTACCCGCAACAACCCCTCTGTAGCCTGACAGCGTGGCGTTTAGCGTATCGGACAAGGTGATCGCTTCAGCCCTTGTGTTGGCACGAACATCAACTTGTATTCGGCTGATACTGTCGGTAATGCCTGACTCATCTATTGCCAGCTCATCCACCGTTGACACAATATCGTAAACAACTTGTGGGTAGGGCTGATTATCTGGGGGCACATCTGCGTAAATTTCGGCTGTCGTGATAATTGAGTTCAGCAAGGTGTTAAGGGTTTCATCAATCATTTTATTGCCTCGAACAGCTTTCTAAATTCAGCTGTTAACGTGTTGATTACCTGTTGTTGGTTAACATCGAGTGACGGCCTAATAAACGGGTCCACTTTGGTTTTTACGTTTCCAAATTCCTGTGCAATCGCCTTTTGGTTTACGCCGGTTAGCTGCCTTTTACTGTTTCCCCTACCTGATGATTTTTTTGTGGGGCCAACAGAAATCAAGACAACCCGACTTTTCGCTTTTCGCCCGCCTTTTCTTGCTGAAATCGTTATCGCATCTCGCGTGTCACCCGTAACAACGTGAACATGCTGTTTTTGGTAAGCTTCCACCGTCTTCATTGCCTTGCGTCCCGCCTTGCGTAAGGTGGCAACCCCTGTTTTTACATCCAGTTTATTGAGGCTTGCTTGAAGCTGTTTAAATCCTTCGACTTTAAACCCCATCTAAGTGATCACCTCATCGGCCAAAATCAAAAGCTCTTTGTTTTCTTCTCGGATATTAATGACCGCTTTGATATCAAAAATGCGCCCGCTATACGTGGCGCGATAATTATTATTGAGCCCTTTAGTCTTTGAGTCTCTCAAGACAATAATTTTATGGGAGACGAGAGAAACCAATTGCTCTGATATGTATTTCTCGTTACCCGTCACGCCGCGCAACGACGCCCAGCGGTTAAAATCCTTTGTATAGGTTTGTATTAATCCCCCCGCTGAATCTTTTGTTTCGCTGAGCTTTTCAAAGGTTAATCGTCTGTTCCTGCCACCCGCTCCCATACTAATACTCCATCGTCCTTGGGATAATATACGGCCCTAAAAGGGCCGAAACCCCATTAGGCAGGGTGTATTGCTTTTTGTCGGTGGTCTCCTCTCTATTTTTAAAATAATGACCGATCAGCAAGACCATTGCTTTTTTTATGCCTCTAGGCACCTGCAACCGCGACCCATAACCACAAGTAAAGCGGATCGTGACCGCGTTCATCTGCTTGCGGGTAGTGGGCCATTGCTGATCAAAGGCGGGCCGAATACGCCCAGGCAGCGACACTGCATCCACCTGATAGACTGAGGAATCTAAAACCTGAACAATGCGGTCCGCATCAACGTATGAGATTGAATCAACGCTAATCAGTCCCGGCTTGGGAAGCATTACTTCAGGGACAAAACAATCCCCATTCAAGTCCCAGGTTTGCGAAATAAGAGCCCGATTTGTTTCCGACTCGGCAAAATCGCGAGCTACGACGATCAAGCCTTCCAGAAACAAGTCGTTATCGTCATCATCAATGCGTAAGTCGCTTTTAACCTCGCCCAGCAGCATAGGCTCGCTAGCGGGCGGAGTAACAAGAGTAAGAGGCATAGTTCAATCCAGATAATTGGTTTTTATTTGGCCTTAACTTCTTTCTCAGCCTTAGCCTTTTCAGGATATTGCGCGACACCTTTATTAATAAAGTGGGCCGCTGATTCGGGGGACACGTCGACTGTCTTGCCCTTCTTGTACTCAGTGCCATCTACATCTTGCACCTTGTAGTCCTGTGTAAATAATATTTTCATTTTGCAAAGCCCTCATGCTCGCGGGTGATTAGCCCGCGAGTCATATTATTTTTAGAGTGACGTTTAAGTTATGCGACTACTTCATCAACCGACGAAAGATCGGCGGCGGGCGCATAACGGGCGTTGAAACCAAGCACCACCGCAGCACTATCTGCCGCAGCGGTTGCGCCCGTCATGGTTAGGCGAACATAGGTAAAGCCACCATTAACATCGATCTCATCTGAGCGGCAGTTAATAACGGCCTGCTTGTCGCTGTCGGTTCCCGCCGCTGTTAACTGCGTGATAGACTTTCCGGTAATGTCTTTGACGCCCGTTCCGCTCGAGTCGGTTGCCTGTTCCAGCTTTGCATCAATCGTGCCTGTCGCTTCAATAGTTCCTGCCAGAATTATGGCCATTAAACTATGAAACAGGGCCATATCAATCCATCCTGTTGAAAGGGCACCAGCTGCATTGTTGTCCGGATCAATAACACCAACAACAGGAGCGTGGCTTGAGGGTAAAATGTTTGTGTTCATCGTTGGATCTCCAAGCAATTAAAAGTGTTTTAACAAGTAGGGTTTTAAACGGCGGGACTAGCCCGCCATCAATTAGGCCCGCTCGTCGAGGGTGACAAAGTGTGATTTAGTGTTACTGCCATTCTTAGGTGATACCGGCGCACTTAAAAACGGCTGGCCTCCAATTCGAATAGTCCACTTAAACGCCTGGATGTCATAATCGAAAAACAGGTGGATACTTGTAGACATTTTAATGCCCGCTCTTTTTGTTGCGGCGTAGTAGCCACGCGGATCAATTAGCTGTAGATCGCCTTTATCCCCCAGCGTTTTGGCATGCTCAGTAAGTCGTAGCGGTATCCCCATTAGAAAACCACCGGGCGCACCCGCTAATCCATTAGGCGGCAGCCATACCGGCTGATTACCTATCACTAGACTCGCCAGCTGTGGAATAACGTCTGAATTGCCGATCCACCGTGCATTGCTAATAGAGCCAGAAAGCATACGGGAGAACATTTTTAAGATGTTTTGCGCCACTAAAGTGTCAGCAGACTGGCCGCTTTCTTTCGCCACAGAAACCAGTGCCCCGCTAGTAAAATAACCCAGCATTTGTCCCGCCCCTGCGCCATACATA
>JAESQG010000551.1 GCA_016765265.1 Pseudomonadales bacterium
ATTTAAGATCCAGATTTTTGCTACTAAAAAGCGTTACCTGGCACTCTGTACCGTCTTCATTACTGACGGTCAAAACGGTGGAGTACATATTTGGGGGGTTGCTGTGCTCTAGGAATCTCTCTTGGACCCTAACGCTAACCACGTTGTGTATGCTGATATCGCTTGAGACTGCTTGATGAATCTCGATCACGTTATTGTCCTTGTTGTTTGGGCTCAAAGCTCATGGGAGTGTTGAGGGTTTTCCAAAGGTGTTGCATTGATTTCACGATTACGCGGCTTTGAGAAACCGAGACTGGTACCGTCTGCTCTAGTTGCTTAAGTCGCTCTAGTTGCATGGTACGTACCGCTAAATCGACTTGATGTGGGTGATCCCTTTTAATTATTGATGCCATTTTCATGTAGGTGCCTCCTTGTTGATAGTAAAAGATTACTAGATATGCCCAAGAATAACAAGTAATAGATTACTTGGTTTGTGGGTTTTTTTGACAAACTATACGAGTATGGAACTTATGATGATAAATGCCTCGTCAATTAAATGACGAGGGTGTGTGAATATCGGTGCGGATTGGTTAGGTTGGCGATAGGGTGAACAGAAAAGATGAGATTGAGCTAGAGCATATCGTTGGTAAATTATACGACAAGAATATTTCGTGTCCTGACGCGTATGCGAGCATTCACAAGCTAGCTTGCCGGCAGTATAAGAAAGGTTATTTAAAATATTTCTTTTTCTGCATGAAGTTGTATTTATATATTTTCGTCGGTTATTACATGCTGATTAGGTTTGGATAAGAAAAGATTCCTAGCCAATGTTTAATTTGTTGACTAAACACTCCGCCCTCATCTTTGCGATGGCCTTCGCGGACCCGTCTAAGGAAAACGTAAAGTAAGCGATCGGTTGGTCATGCCAAAAAAGCTGTAGAAAAGCCGAGTCTGAGGAAATCATTTTTGATATTGCCAAACCGTCATCCTCAAAGTCTAATGATTTCATTCCCCACCATTGCCTTAATGACATGTCAAGCACCTCGCCATCCCACCTAATCTTAGTTGTAAGCAGGCTATAGCCATCTTTGGTGGTGGTAATGCGAAGGTTCGGCTTTACGTTAAAGCCAATGTATGCCGTCTCGCGCTTTGCATCACAGTTAACAGTTAGCCATGCCTCAACATTGTTGTACGGAAAGGACATTTCATTTGAAGAGTTGGTGTTTGGCGAAGAAGCGAAGGCCGAGAATTTCCCTGTCATTTCATCATTTGATGAGGAAGTTATCCATGACGGCTTTGGGGTGGGGGCTGTTTTATAGCGGTCAACAAGATTAGTTTCAGCTTGAGAATAAACTGCCAACTCATTCGATGCGTTATCAATGAACGCGGTAACGAATATTCCAAACGCTATCACCCCAACCCATAAAGAAATTCCTACTACCTTTGCAGTAGATGATATTTTTTTTGGTGTTTTTATTCCACATTTTGGACAGGAGTTTGCTTCAGAGCTCACCGCCTCACCACACTCCCTGCAATCTATCAGCGCCATTTATCACCCCTATAGAATTGTCGCTATCGTTGTTAAACAATTGTCGCCAACGATAGCGACAATTTATTTTAAGTTTTTATGCTCTTTTTTTCCAGCTGAGAAGACTTCCCTCTACTTCTATGGTAGTCAGGCCATTAATAAGCCCCAATTAAGGACAGACCGTCATTTGTTGGGCGGGAAAGGGCTAGGCACCTGGCTTACCGCCCCGCCGACGATCTCAAACAACCTGGATCGTCAACTTATTGATATTAATTTGCCCTTAAAAAACAGAAATCGATTCCCTGTAGTTATAAAAAAACATTATGTTTATTGTGGGCGTTTCTTTTTGCGCCAAAGTGATGAAAGTTCCGCCAAAACATTAACATTGCATATAAACCGCTCTGCAATGTCGGTTTGATTTAGTTTGCAATACTCGCTAGCCTAATTTGCCATTTTGAAGTTGGTAAAAGAGGCGTACTCATGGAGGTCGAGATTGTTACAGAGAGCCAAAGCGGTGCGATCTCGATCAGCATCAATGGAAACAGATACTCCATGGAGCAGGCCGAATACATTTTAAATGAAGAGCAGTTTTCTCAGTTAAGGTCGTATCTCATGCGCGACTGCTTTAATTCGGCAATAACTTCGCCCGGATTCGACTCGTCTACAAGGATGTCCGAGTTAGCATCATTGAAAAAATGGATTTTGAATCCGGTTTCGCTCTCGTAGTACTCCCCAAAAACAGGCTTTTCAACAGCCCTTAATTTGAATAGATACAGGCTGCCAGGCTTAATCTCTTGTACCGGCTGGAAAAGCAAAATACAGCCGGGTCTATAGGAGTTCGCAATATGGGGCGGTCCAACCATAGACGCGTCCATCACTACAAGCTCGAACTCTTCGCGTTGTTTTGGCGCAGATTCCCACTTATCCATCAGCGGGACTTTCACCAGCGGTTTTGGTGGCGTGACGGGCTCATTGCCAAGGTTTTTTGTTAGTAGGTCACCTGGGGGTCTCTTAAGATATGCCGCTATTTTCTCTAGCGTATCGATTTTGGCTGAATGGTTGCAGTTAATAATGTTGCTGATCGTTTTTTGGGATACGCCAACTTTCTCAGCTAATGCTGAAGTGCTGAAATTTAATGTTCTTAAAACGTTGCGTAAATTTTCGGCAAGAACTTCATCCAAAGAAAGATTTTTCACCATGAGACTAGAACCCTAACCAGAACCCTGGATTTAAAAGCAAAATATTACTATTTGACATAAGTAATGTCTTACTATAGTTTGTTAGTAATACTTTACTTGCGGTGTATTCAGATGTCCGACTCATTACTTGAACAAACTTTAAATCTTTTGCAAAACGTAAAAGGCGTTAAGTCCCGCCGCTCCATCTCAAGCGAGACGGGGCTTGATTACGAATGGCTCCAAAAACTCGCGCAAGGAAAAATTGAGGATCCGGGCGTTAAGAAAATAGAGCGTTTGTTCAAGTATCTGTCCGAGCCGGCCACCAAATCATTAACAGCAGTTTAAAAAAACAAACGCAGTAACGGAATCACCCAAAAGGGTGAAAGTAGGGGAGCGTGGATACAGCGCACACCCAGGTAACGGCCGAAGTAAAAGACCTAGGTCCGCTCACTAAGGTTGAGGCCCGGATAAATTGTTTCGCAGCACAGGGCAACACACAGGCCGAGACAGCGGCAGAGCTCCACCGTTCGATAGAGACAATCAAGACCCATTCTAAATCAATACTCAGAAAACTAGGCGCTAAATCCACCCAACATGCCATAGCGATATCAATTGCTACCGGATTAGTTGAGGTGCGTACACCTCGGCTGCTATTTCTTATCGCTTTAATTCTAATGGGAACAATTAACACTAGCGAAGACAAAGACAAGTTCACCCGCACACGCACCAGCGGTACGCGGACAGTAAGAAGAATCGGAAGGAGATACGCCTAATTGCCCGACGAAACGAGTTCAGCGTATTGGATAGAAAAATCAACGGCAATGTTATTGCCAGGGGTGAGGTACACGTTAGCGGGCTTGGCATTTTTACTGATTGCCCTGTATTTGGCCCCATCCACAATACTAAAAAGCTTAAAAAGGGAGAGTGAGTGATGTTGGTACTAACAAGGCGAGTAGGTGAGACCATTAGGATCGGTGACGATATCTTTGTGACAGTGCTGGAGTCTAACAGCGCCAACAGCGCAAGAATTGGTATCAAAGCGCCCAGGGATGTCGAGATTTTACGCACGGAGCTCGACGATCGGGCCAGGGAGCAGGCCCGTGTCGCAGATTAAATTGACAAATTCAGGCACCAGGTATAACCCGTTCGCCCAATGGGGGTGCTCGCCATGCCTCTGACATGTCAGGAGAAGCTTAGGGCGCAGGAAGACGTTACGCACTGGAACAACCATTACCCGCCAGGCACAGCTGTTGAGTTGATGGTTTTGGGCAGGTTAGTCAAAACGAGAACCAAGGGACCGGCAGAGGCTTATTACTACGATTCGGTTATCAATGTGGAAAACATACCAGGGTTTGTTTCAACAGGGGTGCTTGTGGCATTTGAGCGCGGTTATGCAGCCCATAGGGAATGGGCTAAGGCTGGTGAGGATAGGAGGGCGAGCAATGTCGTGTAGAGCGATAACATGGGCCTGGGTACAGGAAGTTAACAGCACTCAGAAAATCGTACTGGTAGCGCTTGCGGACCACTGTGATAACGACGGCTGGTGCTGGCCCGCCCACGAGACCTTAGCCAGAAAATGTTCTCTGTCTGAAAGATCCGTTCGCAGGGTCATTTCACAGTTAAGAGAGCTTCAAAAAGTCACGGTTAAACACAGGAAAGACAGCAAGGGCCATCAAACCTCAAATCTATACAAATTAAGTCTTGAGGACATATCCCTACCGGCCACAGTGACCGGCGGGAAAGAAAAGGAAATCCCCTTAACTGATTGTAATAGTGAAGACAATGACTTAGAGACGCCATCCCAGCCGGACAAATCCCAGAGTGACACAGTGGCCGGTGGGGATGAGTTGGATCAAAATCTGACCGCCCAGCCGGACACACAGTCCGGTGCCGGGGGACACACAGTCCCCCCGGGGGGGACAGCCTGTCCGGATAGGGGGGACACACAGTCCCCCAAACCATCAGTTAACCATCATAAGAACCACCACCTAACCGGGGGCGGTGGTGGCGAGGTTGATTTTAAAACAATTCCAAAAACGGTGGACGACTGGAAACCAGTCTTGAAAAACTTGGAGTTCGACGAGGATAAAATTAATTCGCCCCAGTCGATCGAAATGATCAGCGAGTGGGTCACGCAAAAAATTACCATCGGGGAGGTTAACCTGGCGTATCAAACCGCATGTGGCAAAGCGGCGGGAGGCAAACCGATTTTCCCCCGGTACATTCGAAACTTCGTGGTGATCGTTCGCAAGGAAAAATTATG
>JAESQG010000552.1 GCA_016765265.1 Pseudomonadales bacterium
ATCACCTGCCGCCGTACCGGTACCATGAGCTTCCAACAGACCAATAGTTTGTGGCTTAAAGCCTGCTGCTTCATAAGCCCGCGTTAATGCTTTCACCTGACCTGCGGGACGAGGAGCGTAGATACTCTTAAACTTTCCATCACTAGAGGAGCCGATTCCTCGAATTACAGAATAGATACGATCGCCATCGCGCTCAGCATCGTTTAGGCGTTTGAGGACGATCATTCCAATCCCCTCTCCTACCATCATACCTTTTGAATCGATATCAAAAGGTCTAATTTCGCCATTAGAGGAGAAAGCAGGTGTTTTACTAAAGCTCATATACATGAATATAGAGTTATCGGTACAAGCGCCACCGGTGATCATCATGTCACTGTGACCATCTAGCAACTCGGATACCGCCATTTTCGCCGCGCTTAATGAGCTGGCACAGGCCGCATCAAGTACTGTATTAATGCCTCCCAAGTCAAATCGATTGGCTATCCGTCCTGCAATCACGTTGCCTAACAATCCGGGGAATGAATTTTCTTCCCATGTGGCAAATGACTTTTTATACCGTTCTATTATTTGGTTTGCGTCTTCTTTTGACACACCGCTTTTCACTAGAACCTTTTCTAACACCGGATATTGCAATCGAGCGCCTAATCCAGTACTTAGCTTCTGTCCACCACCAATACCTAACGTAATTCCGATACGGTCTCTATCATACTTTGAGTTATCATCTATTCCCGCATCTTCCAGTACATCTTTAGCAACTACCAATGATAACAACTGGGAAGAATCTGTTATCTCAAGAATATTCGGTGGTAAACCAAACTCCATAGGGTTAAACCCTATATCGGGAATAAACCCACCTCGCTTACAATAAGTTTTATCTGGAACGGTGGGATCGGGGTCATAATAATCATCGATGTTCCAGCGGGATGGGGGCACGTCAATAATGCTGTCAACTTTTGCGTGGATATTATCCCAAAAACCATTTATGTTTTTAGCATCAGGAAACAAACTTGCCATTCCCACCACAGCAATGGGATTGCCTTGGATTCTGGACTGAATCCGCCGATCAAGTTGTCTTTCTTCAGCATCGCCGCGAGAATTGGCTGAATTACCTTTACCTTTATTTTGTGACATTTACCTTCCCCGATGTCGTTCTTCGTGTTAGCGAGTTTTGTTTCAATTTAATATTTTTGAAAATCTGATTTTTTACATGCCCTGCAGTTTATCTAGCCAATCTTCGTTGGTTATTAACATGTTCTGATATACAAGTATATTTGGATAAAAACTCTCTGTAGTTTTTCACCAATGTTCTACGTAATTTAAAAGGGGCTGTTTCTAATGCACAAAGCATATAGCGTCCGGCAGCTTCAACAACATCATCATCAAAAAGATCGACATAGACCCATTGCCCTTTCGTTGCTGTTGCAACGAGTAAATATTTTTGTTTCGAACTAGCTATTGAGTCAAGTTCCTCAAAATTCGGTACTCGATTGACAGTGACACTTACAAACCGATCACCCATTTCGCTAAGCGGTGAAGATACTCGGGTACTGTTTTTAATGTCATTTGTGTATTTGGCCTTTACATCCGACAAACGTGATACACCATGTCGTCTTAAACAACGGTCCAAGGCAGAACGCGACACATTAATATTGACGTGTTGTTTAACTGCTTCAAGAAGGGGGTCCAAGGATAACTGCAATTGTATGCGAAGCTGCACCGCAACCCATTCTTCCAAGGGGGTCATGGTGGTTTGGAGATGTAAAGCCCTGGACGAGCAGTCTTCTACCGATTTTCTTTGTTTCCACTTTCGGACGGTAGTCTCGCTCACATTTAGTATCTTCGCTAAATGAGATACGGACATTTGGCTTTCTTGTATGAAAGCCCGCATTTGCACTGTGGTGGTAGCATTAACATGACGCCTTTGAACCATTTGACCAACAACCTCAATTACTCTTCACTCTATATTATTTTTATTCTGCAGAGCCTATAGCGCACACTTATCGCGCTACAACGTCTTTCACGTACCGTCAATTTAGCCTCCTGGTATGGGCTTTAGCCTTAAACCAGAACCCTTAACCTGGACACTTATTGAATAGAAAAAGACGATAATACAACCAAAACCTGGTTAGCGATGGCATCTAACGGAAACACTACTAGGTTACAATGGCCAGCCCAAACAATCAACCGGGATTATCAATAAATTTGTAATCCTACAATACATTAATACCCAGCTAATCAATACCTTAAAATGCGTTAGAGACTGATTCTTCCTTTGTTGGACCCAGCAATGCGCCAGGACATATACATATCAGACTTGGAATAGCGAATTTTCAAGTTGTTGATCCAATTGTAAAAAATTAAAACTCCTATTACTTTCTCACTGCTTACTTTCGTAGGAACCAGCCCGTTTAACCTCTTGCGTCTACTTAAGCTCGCCATTTTTTACATTAAGACACAAAGCCAGTTGGCAGCATTTACTTCGTAATTTTTTACTAGCCCTTAGACTATTTCCCTACAACAGAGACGTACTAAAACCTAAATCCATGAGTGAAACCAACCCTTAACCCAACACCCTAAATGCAGACTGAATCATGTCAACAACTACAATTTTAACGACGACATCTTCATTATGGGGCTAATCACAATGGGGCTAATCACATTCTTTTATGGGCCGCTTGTTGATGGATCCCATATTTGGGGAACGATCGCACGAACCTATGTGGACACCAAAGAATGGAAAGCGAGAAAGAAGTTATTCTTATGGTCACTACTTTCATTTCTAGTTGGCCCCGCAATTATTTTATTCCCCTATTTAGTCAATCTATTTATTGAATTGCCGAAGAGCGTTTTGTCGTGGGGTCTTCAGTTGTGGGTGATCCGGTTTCTTTTTTTCGTACTCCATCACACCAACAAACAGCACTGGGGTTTTGTAGCAATGATGACGGCTCCCTGGCGCGAAAAAATCATGGAACCGAATACCTTTGTATACGCCGCTTGCCACAAACCTGAGCATTCCGACAAAAGCAAATTAGCCAACGCCAGCAGTCGGGCTGATTCAGGCATTAATTTTTTCGTAAAACAGCGAGCAAGTCCTAATAACGTTAACATTATCAGGCTCTAATTGAGCTATAGAGCCAGTATGGCTGAATGGGGAGAATTACCTTAGAATACGGAATATAATAGCAGGACTATTTAAAATACTGTAAATTGACAAGCAAATTTTCAGACACAAATGAGCGTACCGACTAATGAGTTTTATTGATAGAATTAATCCTTTCGCACCCTTTAAAATTAACCGCCTAGGGGTATTAGTTAAGTACCGTGGATCTGAGACCACAGTGATAATTCCCGACTCAGTGAAGAGTATAGGTAAGGAGGCATTTAGGGGCCTCGGGGCGGTAAAAAGTGTGTTCGTACCTGATACGGTCACGGAAATAGGAACTGAAGCATTCTGGGATTGCCAGTCTTTAGAGAGCATTAACATTCCTGATTCCGTAAAAAGAATAGGCCGAGGAGCGTTTAGAAGTTGTGATTCTCTGATCAATGTTGAAATTCCAGAGGGCGTCACTGCAATCGAGTATGGGACATTCACTCTTTGTAGAACTCTGCAAAGTGTAGCGATACCCAAAAGCGTCGGGCGTATAGAAGGCAAGGCTTTTCAGTCGTGCCATTCCTTAGGCCAAGTTTCCATTCCTGTAGGGGTAAAGAAAATAGGTTATGCCGCTTTCGCAGACTGCAAGGCCTTAAGTCGTGTAGATTTTCCCGAAACGATTACCACCATTAGCGAAAAAGCCTTTATGGGTTGCAAGTCTCTTGCTACCGTGACACTTCCGGCAACGGTACAACATATTCGTAAGGAAGCCTTCTGGGATTGCAAAGCCCTCGACCATGTAAAAGTTCCCAATTCAACAATTAAAGCCACAAAGGCCTTTCCATTGGAAACACTAGAAACGTAGCTAACGGGTTAGCTACGTCTATATTGAATTGTTAACAACGTTGAACTGTTAAGAAAATTGAACTGTTAACAAAGCTTAACGGTTAGCAAACTTGAGCGAAGTTTCCACTATACGTTGATACGCCGTTGGTAAGAATCTCTGTATTAGATCCATCGCTTGAGCGTCCTTTCCAATTAACACTCTGCGCTTGTTTTTGACAATTCCATTGATGATCGTATCGGCTGCTTTCGCAGGCGAGGTCATTGTGAATTTATCAAAATCCGCGATGAAGCTATCTTGATCCAATGGCAGAAGGTTCGAATCTGTAATGCGAGAAGTTTTCGCGATATTTGTTTTTATGCCACCCGGATGAATAGTCGTACAACTCACATTACTACCACTAATTTCCAGCTCTTGCCTCAGCGCCTCAGTGAATCCTCTAACAGCAAATTTCGTCGCATTGTAAGCTGAGAATGTAGGACCGCTTATGATACCGAATAAACTAGAGACATTAACGATGTGCCCTTCTTTCTCTTGCTGAAGATAGGGTAGAAATGCTTTTGTACCGTAAACAACACCCCAAAAATTAATATCCATGACCCATTCAAAATCTTCATAGCTCATGTCTTCCACAGTCGCGCTTAATCCGACTCCGGCGTTATTAATAATAATGTTCACACCATCAAGATCTTTTACCACTTGAGCTGCCCATGCCTCCACGCCAGCTTTGTCTGACACATCAAGCACCGTAGAGGTGATCACTCCCCCCATGGACTCTACTATCTTAACCGTTTCCTTTAGCCCCTCTTCATTTAGATCTGCTGCTGCCACATGACAACCCTCTCGTGCTAATCCAATGGCTAGCGCTTGCCCCATGCCCGAAGCAGCTCCGGTGACCGCTGCCACCCTATTGGTTAATTCCTTCATAAATATTCTCCAGATAGTCTTTCAGTCTGTGGTCATTTTTAGCGTTGGGTTAATCTAGCACGACTTATCTCCCATAATCCCAATTGTTTTCGACTCTTTTTTAATAATAAAACTGTTAATGGTATAAGAATCCAGACTGCCTAAGGCCACCTTCACCGAGTATCGTATTAATTAACATTAAACCCGCAAAAGTGTAGACTCCAAAAGTATAGGCTCTTAATATTTCTAGGTTATTGCATCTTAAAGGAGAAGAAATAGCATGCCAGGTATATTGAATTTCGCGAGTTCCTTTCTCGGTACTCTGTTGGCAGAAGGACGAGGCGTGTCTGCAACGAGAAACCCAAATCACCCTATACTCCCTCTTGAGCTTTACGATATGGAAGGTTGTCCATTCTGTCGAGTGGTCAGAGAGGTTATGACCCAACTGGACCTAAACGTGATTATCTATCCCTGCCCGAAGAAAGGTACTCGCTTTAGACCTATGGCAGAAAGAATCGGGGGCAAACAGCAGTTTCCCTTGTTAGTCGACCCCAATACTAATAAACGAATCTATGAATCCCACGACATTATCGCCTATTTATATGAGTTCTACGGCGATGGCCGGACCGTGTCAAAAGTATCCACTATGGGTATTCGCACACCTGCCTCTATCGCCATCAGTACTGTCCGATTGTATAAAGGTATTAAGGTTCGCAAGTCCATAGAACCTAAACAGCCTTTGATTCTCTACAGTTTTGAATCGAGCCCATTTGCTCGCTTCGTAAGAGAATATCTATGTGAACACGAATTGCCTTACTTATTATTAAACGTAGGTCGTACGCAGTGGCAGGACTATGTTCCGCCACTTGTACGCCAATATTTATTGCCTGACTTTAAGCCCAACCACAAGAACCGATTGGGACTCACTGAACGGTCTGGGAATGTCACGGTACCCTATCTTATCGATCCCAATACACAAATCGAAATGGGAGAGTCCGCTGACATTCTAGACTATCTGAAAGAAAACTACGCAGTTTAACGCTTACTCGAATTAGAGATTTACCGCGCGAATTTATTTATTACGAATTTATTTATTACGAATAAAGTTATCGGGCAAATCACGATCACTTTCGCCCGTATATTCATAGGGTAAACCTACCATCAATTGTAGCGAGGGTTTTTGCTTCATTTGTTCCATAATGTCAGCAATGACGCCGGGGGCTAGGGACAACATAGCGATAATAGAAATTTCCGGGGGCTCGAACCCTAACTCCAGAAGGGTACAAGCAAACCGCCCATCGATATTAATGCACAATTTTTTGCGCTTAGGGTGGGCACTGTATTTGGCGTGTACCGCTTCAAATAAAAGTGTTTTCTGGTTTACGAATCCCTTTTCCTCGGCCACTTTCCGCACTGCCTCTGATCGCGGGTCTACCTCCGTGAATAGCGGGTGCCCTACGCCTGGCATGCGGTTTTTGGTGTTGTCATAATCATCAACGACGATTTGAGCAACCTCATCAATACTGAGGCCCTTCTCCGTCATGATTTTTTCCCAACGTAATATTTCCTCCGCACAATGTTGAGGAAATATCGTATAGTCGCCGCCGGCTAGAAACGTACCCATAAACGCTGGGAATGGTTGAGGGTTCGCGCTCACAATAGTGCGAGCAATGCTCCAATAGGTATAGCCGAGCATGCCATTGAAAACTGCATCAAGAACCACAGTTTCTTCAGGCTCGGGCAGACGACCACGTGTTGTTAGAAAAAAACTCTCGGTATAGGTCATATTTCCGCAAATTTGTGTCTGCGGATAGCCCCGGACAAACACGCCCTCTTCACGGGTATCGCATGCCTCTACTTTTAACGGTTGAAAATCAGGATTCTTATGTGCCACGCTATTTCTCCCTATATTACTGAATTAGTGCGCCATCTTACCTGATTCCTATCATTGTACCCATGACCTAGCATCTATGACTCATTAATCATGGAGATTCAAGCCCATGGTATCGAAGCAAATACTTTTGAGTTAAACCTCTGATTAAAGAGACTTTTGATCACTCTGCCACTACAATTATCGGTTAACTTAAAAAGAACAGACAAATTAATGCAATACGATATTACTCAAATTTCTAACAACTTCCCAAAAGACATTGTCGATCAAGGCCAGGCCCTCGCCGCAGGATTTGCTGTATATGATTTACGCAAGACAAATCAAGGCATCGTCATGTCTGCCCGGGTATCAGACAAAAACGACAATCACCGTATCTTCATTAACATCAATCTCAGCCAACGTGGAGGCCCGGCAATCCGGCAAGATGAGCTATTCGAAGGCGAGTGCAGCTGCGATCTTGGGGAGAGCTGCGAGCATATTGTTGCTACCTTGATTGCAGCCCTCACACCGGACTTGATTAAGAATACTGCAGACGAGAAACCCACCATACCTCAAGGGCAATGGATAAATAAAATTCGCACAGAACAAAGTAGTACCTCATTCAAACCATCGCTCAGTACCTATTATGCCCTGCGCCTGACCAATGGCCTTTGTGTTAACAATACGGGTGACGCAGATTTGGACACGCTGAACTTCGGTCCGTCGCGATTAACGGTAGAAGTTTTTGTGGCAAAGTCTCTCAACAGGAGTAGCGCGAACCCTCTAATTTTAACTGACAAAAAACCTCTTTTTCTCGACCAACATATCACTGCCCATCCTCCTCGCTATATTTTGCCTATCGATTTAAAAATTCTGTCCATATTAATTAAAAAATCGAAAAAATTTGAATTGCCTAACCCCGTTGATATCTCCACATTTGTCGAATCTAGCTTTCTCCAACTTTTGCTACAAAGTGGTCGTTGCAGCCTATCTATAGCGAATGAAAATAATAGACCATCCGCCAATGCCCAAAGTAGAACCCCCCACTGGATGAACACAAAGGAATATGACGAAGAATTACAATTTTCTAGACTAAACAATGGATCACCCAAACATCTTCAGCCTCTGTGGCAAGTCAATCTATCCGGGGATCAATGGCTCAGTCTAAACCGTCCAAAACAAGGCATAGCTGTATTCGGCTCTGAAGCGCCATTTTACCTAGACCTACAAAAAAATGAATGGGGACTAGTGGGCAGCCCATTAAGCAAAGAGGCCTTGAAGTTAATCAACGAGGGATTAGTCCTAGACCCCAACGAAGTCACTTCATTTATTCAATCAGCTACGAACCCACTCACTTGCAAAAGCCCGAATCTTCAAGCCAGTAAATCCGAAAGAATATCTAAGAGTTATGAAGAAAACCAGCTCCCTATGCCCATAAAGCTTAAACTACGTGAGCACCGTAGCATCGATCCAATTCCTACATTAAGGTTGTACTCTAGGCGAATAAGCACTGTCGTAGATCAAAGCTATCGACGCCCCGCGTTAATTGACGGCGCAGCCCTATATTTCGAGTACCCGTTAGAAACACAAAGGTTAAGCTTCCATTTTAAAGATCAACGAAGCAGCAAGACTATTTTCTTTCTGGACAGTTTAAACACCATTTTTCGCCAGCCCGATAAAGAGCAGAACGCACTTTCTTTTTTGCAAAACCTGAGCCCAGGGCTATTACCCCTACACCAACTTCACGATATCGATTGGACAGACGAATTTAATCAGGTGGAAGGCAATCAATCGGATTTTGGATTTACAAAAGACGATGATTGGCAGGAATTTTTATTAAACTCCGTCGTCACCCTAAAAGAAGCCGGATGGCAGGTACACGTTGAGCCTCAGTTTCGCTACCACTTTGCCAAGGCTCAATCTTGGTATGGAGATATTCAACAATCCAACAACAAATGGTTTGATCTTGAAATGGGTATTATAGTGGATGGTCAAAACATTAACTTACTGCCCATACTAATCCAATACATTAATGAAGGTAATCCTCTGCTCTCCATCGACTATTTAAACCAGCAAGCGGACGATTCAATACTCCACATACCCCTCAGTGATGGCCGAATAATCCCCCTACCTGCCGGACGCATAAAACGGATTTTATCTGTTTTTGTAGAGCTCTATGAAACACCCAAAGTGGATGCCGAAGGAAAATTACAATTAGTTTCTAATCAAATTTTAAGAGTCGGTGAACTTGATTTTGATGATGACAACGAAACTGACGTGGAATGGCACGGCCGAAAAGACTTATTTGAAAAGGCACAACGGCTCAGACTACTGACAGAAATAGAAAGGATTCCCTCTCCTAATGGTCTCGATGCCACATTAAGAGACTATCAACAGACTGGCCTCAATTGGCTACATTTCTTAAGGCAGTATGACTTAGGGGGGATTTTGGCAGACGACATGGGTCTTGGTAAAACGATCCAAGCTCTCGCATTGATCTTACATGAAAAAAACCAGGGCCGATTAGAGCACCCGGCATTAGTCGTCGCCCCCACCAGTGTCATTAGTAACTGGCGAAGAGAGGCAAACCGTTTTACTCCTACGCTCAACGTCGTGCTATTCCATGGGTCGAAGCGCCACCAAAATCCCGACAGCCCTTTTCAAAGTCATCAAACTGTGGAAGACCAATCAACTCGGGAAGACCAATCAACTCGGGAAGACCAATCTCACAAACCCGTCAAACAACAGGATCTTATTATTACTAGTTATGCCTTGATCCATAGAGACCTCGAATATTGGCAGTCCATTGATATTAGTTTTGTTATTTTAGATGAAGCACACCACATTAAAAATAGAAAAACCAAAGTGGCCACCTCTATTAGAAAGTTGAATGCCCAACATCGACTGTGCCTCACTGGGACACCCATGGAAAACCATCTAGGCGAGTTATGGTCCATATTTGATTTTCTCATGCCCAAGTTTCTTGGCAGTGAGAGGGAATTCAAAAGGCTTTACCGTAACCCTATTGAAAAGGATGGCAACGAAGAGCGAGCCCTTGCTTTGTCAAAACGCATAGCCCCGTTTTTATTGCGCCGAACTAAAGCTCAGGTAGCAAAGGAATTACCCCCTAAAACCGAAATAATTCAATCCGTCAGTTTCAACGAAGCACAACAAGATCTCTATGAGAGCATTCGGCTTTCAATGCACCAAAGTACGCTCGGAAATAACCAAGAAAGGCATGAACAAAAGTCAACTGGTTATTCTCGATGCTTTATTGAAGCTCCGACAAGTTTGCTGCGATCCCAGTTTAGTGAAAATAGAAGGTCAACAGACGAATATTGAATCTGCGAAACTTGAACTCTTGATGGAATTATTGCCTGAAATGGTTGAAGAAGGGCGTCGTATCCTGCTCTTTTCACAATTCACCAGTATGCTTGCAATTATCGAAAAAAGAATTCAGAAATCAAATATTGGCTACGCCAAACTTACCGGTGCAACGCGCGATCGCGACAAACAAATTGACCTATTTCAAGCCGAAAAAGTACCGGTATTCCTACTCAGCCTAAAAGCAGGCGGCGTAGGTCTAAACCTTACC